>CAILFU010000251.1 GCA_903833595.1 uncultured Pseudomonadota bacterium | reverse complement strand
TTTAATATTAACTTTTCTGGCCAAACTTTTGAAGAAGTGCAACAAAAGTTACATATTGAACTCAAACAAATGCAAACCGATATGAATCGCCTCATGTCAGCAGCCCTAGAAGCAAGTAGCAAGCAGGCTGAAAGTGATAAAGATGGGGTGATTATTGCCGGCGAGCGAAATTTGCTACAAGTTGATGAGTTATCAACCAATGTAACTAGCTTACGTAAACTGTTTGAAATATTTGAGCGTCGCACTTCACTCATGCAACTACTAGATAATAGCCAACGTGCCGAAGGTATACAAATATTCATCGGTGGTGAGAGCGGCTACTTAGCTTTAGATGAATGTAGCATGATCACAGCCCCTTACGAAGCTGAGGGGCAAGTCGTCGGCACGCTAGGTGTAATTGGGCCCACCCGCATGGCCTACGAGCGTGTCATTCCTATTGTTGATGTGACGGCAAAATTACTATCCAATGCTCTGAACACTGGCAATTAACTATCTACTACTAACTGAAAGACTAGCGACTCAATAATGGCTTATTACAACCCAGAACCAAAATATGAACATGGCGATCAACTTAAAGTAGGCATTTTATTAGCCAACTTAGGTACGCCAGACGCTCCCACAGCAAAAGCTTTACGGCCATACCTTAGACAATTTCTAAGTGATACACGTGTTGTAGAAATTCCTAAAGCCATTTGGTGGTTTATTTTAAACGGCATCATCTTAGTGATTCGCCCCAAAAAATCTGCTGAAAAATATGCGCAAGTTTGGACTAAAGATGGTTCACCTTTATTGGCCCATGCTCAAAAACAAGCCATCTTGTTGCGCGGCTTTTTAGGGGAAAAAATTAAATCACCATTTGCCGTTGAGTTAGGCATGAGTTATGGCAACCCCAGTATGCAATCAGCCATTTCTAAACTAAGGGCGCAACATTGCGACCGTATTTTAGTGTTCCCGCTTTATCCGCAATATGCGGCTAGCAGCACTGCATCAGCAATGGATGCCGTATTTCGCGTACTACTTAAAACACGCAACCAACCGGCAATTCGCAGCATTCGTAACTACCATGATCACCCCGCTTACATTGCCGCATTGGCCGCTACTGTACGCGAGCACTGGCAAAGCCACGGCAAACCTACTAAATTAGTGATTAGTTTTCATGGTGTGCCTAAAGTACATTTGACTAGTGGCGACCCCTACCACTGCCAATGCCATAAAACTGGTCGCTTATTGGCCGAAGCATTAGATTTAACTAAAGAAGAATATTTGGTTGCCTTTCAATCACGCTTTGGCAAACAAGAATGGCTTAAACCTTATCTAGCCAACACTTTGACTGCATTAGGGCAAGCCAAAATCAAACGCATTGATGTCATTTGCCCAGGGTTCAGTAGTGATTGTCTAGAAACGCTTGAAGAAATCGCTATAGAAGGCAAGCATATATTCCAAAGCAATGGCGGGGGTGACTATCATTACATCCCTGCACTTAATGAAAATGAAGCTTGGATTCATGCCATGACCAGTATTGCTCTTGAAAACTTACAAGGCTGGGTGACTGTAGATTGGGATAGCGCAGAGGCTAAAAAAGAGGCGGAAATGACTAAATTACGGGC
>CAILFU010000250.1 GCA_903833595.1 uncultured Pseudomonadota bacterium | reverse complement strand
GACTAAGCCAGAACAACAGGCATTTAGTGCAGAAAATATTCCGTTGGATATTGTGTTTGAAGACGCACATATTTTGGTGATTAATAAACCTGCCGGCATGGTCGTGCATCCCGCCGCAGGCAATTGGAGTGGTACCTTACTCAACGCCCTCTTGTTTTATGCGCCAGAGTTAAAAGATGTGCCACGCGCAGGTATAGTGCATCGGCTAGATAAAGACACCAGCGGGTTGTTAGTGGTGGCAAAAACTTTGGCAGCACAAACCAATTTAGTCCGTCAATTGCAAGCGCGTACGGTAAAGCGCGAGTATCGCGCCATTGTTTGGGGACAAATTTGGCGCAATGGCACGATAGATCAGCCCATTGGACGTGACCCGCGGTCTCGCACAAAAATGGCCATTAATCGTGCTGGCAAACCTGCCATTACCCGTTATGAGATGTTAGAGCGATTTTCAGTGCAAACCTATATGCGCTGTAATTTAGAAACAGGACGTACTCATCAAATTCGCGTACATATGCAGCATTTAAAAGCACCTATTGTTGGCGACCCTGTTTATGGTTTTCGTGGCATCGTGCCGATTCGTGCCATGACACAAACCTTACGTGACGCAGTTAGCAAGTTTAATCGCCAGGCATTGCATGCCATCAAGCTGGGCTTGCTACATCCAGCGACGAATGAGTTTGTGGAATGGCAAATTGAGTTAGCCGACGACATGAAAGCCTTGTTGGAAGCGATGCGCCATGAAGATCCACGTGATGATGCAGAAGAGTATGATTTCGGCGGCTTGCAGACTGAACCATATCTTGCAGATGAAGATTATGAGGATGACGAAGATGATGGCGAATTTGATGAAGACGAAGATTTAGAATTGGATGATGAAGAGTAAAAAAACTGTGCATGCATTGAGTTTTATTAAACCTAATTGGCCTGCACCCACCCATGTTAATGCGTTACAAACGACGAGGTTAGATGGCGTAAGCTTACCACCTTATGCTAGTTTAAATTTAGGCGCGCATGTAAACGATGATGCGACTGCCGTTGCGAATAATCGACAATTACTCATGCCTTATTTACCCAGTGAGCCAGTATGGGTGAATCAAGTGCATGGGGTTGAGGTTATAGATGCGGCACAAAGTACGTGTTTGCAAAATGCAGATGCCTCGTTTACCACTAAGCCTAATATTGTTTGCGTGACGATGACGGCAGATTGTTTGCCAGTGCTGTTGTGCGACAGGGCAGGTACGGTAGTGTCGGCCGTGCATGCGGGGTGGCGTGGTTTGTGTGATGGTGTCATTGAAGCCGCCGTGCATAAAATGCAAGTGTCCCCAAGTGAGATTTTGGCCTGGCTTGGCCCAGCTATTGGGCCAAACGCATTTGAGGTGGGGGCTGAGGTGCGTGAACAGTTTACACAGCGCAATCATCGAGCAGCACAGGCGTTTAAGGCGCATGGCGACAAGTGGCTATGTAATATATATTTAATTGCCCAACAACGTTTAAATGCGCTTGGCGTGACGCAGATTTATGGTGGTGGCGTGAATGAAGATTTTTGTACTTATAGCGATGAAGCCCGATTTTTTTCATTCAGACGTGACAACATTACAGGGCGCATGGCGAGCTTGATTTGGCTAGCGAACGACTGATATAGGTTTACTGAAAAATCACGCTACGCATACTTAACGAGCCTAAATCAAAACTGTCCACGATAAACTGCATGGTGTCATCCCCATGTTTGACTGCAGCAATGTATAACAATGGTAAAAAGTGTTCATCAGTAGGGACTGCTAGGTTTGCTGCTTCGCCCGCATTAGCAATCGTTAATAATGCCAGTTCATCGCCAGAGGTCAGTGCATTTTTAATATAACTGTCAAAATTGACTGCCCAATCAGGCGTATTGCCTTGCATATCTAATCTGGCCAGATTATGCACAATGTTGCCACTCCCTATGATTATCACACCTTGTTCTCGCAAGCTTGCTAATTGCTTGGCGAGATTAAAGTGCTCTTGAAAGTTTAAATTTACATCTAAACTCAGTTGAAAAACAGGGATGTCGGCTTGAGGAAATAGCGATTGTAATATCGTCCAAGCGCCATGATCTAAACCCCAATCCAATGACGCGGTTACTGTGTTGGCTGGCAATAAATCGCAAACCATTTTTGCATATTCAGGTGCACCAGGTGCTGGGTATTGCTGAGCAAACAACTCCTTAGGAAAACCACCAAAATCATGGATGGTTTTTGGACTGCTGGTGGCGCACACTTGCGTGCCTTGGGTCTGCCAATGGGCAGAAACGCACAAGATAGCATTTGGTTTAGGTAAGCTTTTGCCTAATGCCAACCAAGCATCGCGGTAGGGGTTGTCTGTAATGGCGTTCATGGGGTTGCCGTGCCCAATAAACATGGCAGGCATGTGGGTGTTTGTTTTTAGCCGATTCATTACTTAATTTTGCTCATTGTTGGTCTGATGGTTACATTTATCTAGCAATACATGACGATGATGACGCCGCTCGTTTATAATGTTTTCTTTAGTAAGTCAGCTTAGATTACTTTAGTTTCGATTGAACCCAAAATATTTATGTTAAACCTAGCACTTACGACTACGCCATTATCTGTACTGACTTGGATTATTTTATCCAGTTTACTGGGGGGGGTGTTAAGCGTGTCTTTGGCGGCACTGTTTGCTTTAAATGTGCGTACAACATGGGTGCCCATGTTGGTCAGCTATGCCATAGGTGCTATGTTAGGTGCAGTTTTTTTAGAAATTTTACCCCACGCATTTAGTCTGGCTGGCGATGTAGAAAGCGTTTCTGCCACCTTGCTTCTTGGTTTATTGCTATTTTTTGTGTTGGAAAAGCTGGTGATTTGGCGCCATTGTCATGGCGACCATTGTGAAGTGCATGCGATGCACACGGAAGAAAACTGCCCAGTCACGCATCCAGAACATACTACTCAAGATACTGGCCTTAAATATAAGGCGGTAGTGACACAACAACCCTCAATCTTGGTTGGTGGAGGGCGTACTCACTCACATGCGCACGACGGTGGGCGAAGTGGCCTGATGATTATGATAGGCGATACTTTTCATAATTTTATTGATGGTATTTTGATTGCTG
>CAILFU010000249.1 GCA_903833595.1 uncultured Pseudomonadota bacterium | reverse complement strand
TATGCAACGTCAACAGCGTGAAATGAAGAAATCGCTAGATACTGAATAAATGCGCCTATGAAACAACTCATTATCATTACTGGCCTTTCTGGATCTGGCAAAAGTATTGCACTACACGCTCTTGAAGATAGTGGCTACTATTGCATAGACAATTTACCGGCTACCATGTTGCCACAGATTGCAGCTCACCTACAATCTGAAAATAGACGGGCTGACAGTGTTAATCTGAACAACTATGACCGCGTAGCTATTAGCATTGATAGTCGCAGTGCTGCAATTGAAACACTGCCAGCTCATATTGAGCAATTGAAATTACAAAACGTAAGTACACAACTGCTTTTTTTAGAATCTAATCTTGAAACTCTCGTCAAAAGATTCAGCGAGACTCGACGCAAACACCCCTTAAGTAAAGATACCTCGACACTTGCCGAAAGCATTACTTTTGAGCGCGAGTTACTCGGAAATTTGGGAAGCTTAGGGCATGTCATCGACACTAGTTACATTAGCGCCAACAAACTCCGGTCTTGGATAAAAGATGTCGTTTCAATCGAACATTCAGGACTCACTATCCTGTTTACCTCTTTTGGATTTAAACATGGCATTCCACTAGATGCCGACTTTGTATTTGATATACGTTGCCTGCCGAACCCGCATTATGATGCTAAATTACGGGATCTGACAGGCCTTGACATCGAAGTGCAGTCATTTTTAGAAACACAAATTAATGTACATGAAATGTTAAATGACATAAAACAATATATAGAAAAATGGTTGCCATGCTTTATATCAGACAACCGCAGTTATTTAACAGTCGCTATTGGGTGCACAGGTGGGCAACATCGTTCAGTATATTTTGTTGATCAATTAAGCAAATATTTTATGGCCCAAGAAAAAGTACTCATGCGACATAGAGAATTAAAATAGCATTTTAGATATAGTTGGACTTATTAATCATAGAATCTGTAATTAAAAAATATTAAAGTAGGGAACATAATGATTGGAATTTTAATCATCGCACACGGCAGTTTTGGTCAGAATTTGGTGGAGTGCGCTAAGCATGTAATAGGGAATGAACCAAGACAAGTAGCATTTCTTGCCGTCAACAACCAAGATGACCCTAATGACTTGTTGCCCATAGCACAATCATTAGTCGCCGAACTCAATGAAGGGGATGGCGTATTAGTGCTATCAGATATGTATGGTGCCACCCCTTGCAATATCGTCAGTAAATTATTATCGCCGGGCATCGTAGAAGGTGTAGCGGGAGTCAATATGCCAATGATAGTGCGCACTATGACCTATCGACATGAATCACTGATGGCATTAGTAGACAAAGCTGTAACTGGTGGGCGTGAGGGCGTTGTGCATTTCAGTCGGGAAAGCTGCGAGCGATATGAAGCATGATAAATATCACCTTATATCTACACACAATAACTAAAAAAATATGGTTGAGTTAAATAAAATGATTAGCTTAGAAGTTGAAATCATCAATAAACTAGGACTACATGCCCGCGCATCAACCAAACTTACTCAAACTGCGAGCAAGTATGTGAGTGAAGTGTGGATAACCCGCAACGGCCGTCGTGTGAACGCAAAAAGTATCATGGGTGTAATGATGTTAGCTGCTGCCCAAGGCTCATTTGTAACACTAGAAGCCCAAGGAGTCGATGAGCAAGCCGCAATTGATGCACTGTCCGCGCTTATTGCAGACTACTTTGGTGAAGGTGAGTAATTTCTCATGAGTACAATTAAAAATGACTAGTTTTTGCATTCATGGTGTCGGAGTCTCTAGTGGCATTGCTATAGGACATGCTCACCTAGTCTCTAATGCCCTATTAGAGGTGGTGCATTATCAGTTACCCAAACATTTAATTAATAACGAAATAACCCGTTTTAGCGATGCAATCACTGCCGTTAAGCAAGATTTGGTGAAAATTAATAGCAGTTTACGCAAAAATGCTCCCGCAGAATTAGGTGCCTTTATCGGCACACATTTAATGATGTTGGAAGATAAGTCTCTATCTGAAATTCCCAAAGATATTATCAAAAATGAGCAATGCAATGCCGAGTGGGCTATTAAATTGCAAATGGATGATATTGTTGAGCAGTTTGAGCAAATTGAAGACGAGTATCTTCGTGAACGGAAACAAGACGTTATCCAAGTAGTTGAGCGGGTAATCAAAGTACTGCTCGGCCATCCAAGCCAATTAACCACCGAACAACAAACCAGCGCCCTTAATGAAGAGCGCAAACTTATTTTAGTAGCACACGACATTTCACCTGCTGATGCGATTCAATTCAAGCAGCATGAATTTGCCGCATTTATTACTGACGTAGGTGGCATTACTTCACATACTGCTATTTTAGCACGCAGCTTAAACATACCTTCTATTGTTGCCTTGCAGAAAGCGCGCGATTTAATTCGTGATGGTGAGTTGATTATTGTGGATGGTAGCCAAGGGGTGGTGATTGTTAACCCTGACAAAAGCATCTTAACTGAATACAAATTACGCCAAGAGCAATGGGAGCTTGAGCAACAAAAACTTCAGCGAATTAAAGCGACCAAAGCCATCACATTAGATGG
>CAILFU010000248.1 GCA_903833595.1 uncultured Pseudomonadota bacterium | reverse complement strand
TGGATGTATTGCATGATTAAGGCGATGCATCAACAAGGGTTTGATGAGCCATTAATGATTAAACTGTCTGAGCAGTTATATGGGATTGCCGACTTCATGCGCAATCAATAACTAAGCCATTAAACAAGCAATGGCTGAGTAAATTACTTATTAGATACCAATCCACCAAGTAAAGCCGCAACAGGCGCTTTATTGCTTATTCTAGGCTTATCAGCCACTTGTTGTTGTGCAACTGCCGCTTCATAAGGTTTATCAAACCAAGGGTCAGTACTTCTCTTTTTAGCAGGTATGCGTTTAGTCGCGGATGCGTCTTGATTGGCGGCAGTACTATTTGCTTGAGTATGGCTGGGCTTACTTGTACTTGCGTGCGTGCGACCTCTAGCCGCTGACCTGTCAATTTCAATGATTTCTTTGCTGATTTGGCGCTTAATGAGCTTTTCAATTTCCACTAAGTATTTATCTTCTTCAGGGCTAACAAACGAAATAGCCACGCCTAAAGCACCGGCACGTCCAGTACGACCAATACGGTGTACGTAGTCTTCTGGGGCACTAGGAATTTCGTAGTTAATGACCATCGGCAGTTGGTCGATGTCTAAACCACGCGCCGCAACGTCTGTGGCGACTAATACAGTCGCGGTACCCGCTTTAAAAGCGTCTAATGCTTTAATGCGTTCTTGTTGGGTTTTATCGCCATGAATCGCATCGGCTGCAATGCCTACACGCGCTAAACTACGGCTTAATCGGCTGGCGGTAATTTTGGTTTTTGTGAAAATAAGTACCTGTTTTGAATCGCTATTTTTTAATAGTTGTATGAGCAACGCTTCTTTATCGCTTTGTGCAACAGGGTAAACTTTTTGTGTCACGTTATCGTTAGTGGCATTACTGCGTGCCACTTCAATAAGCTGTGGATTCGTTAGAAAATCATCGGCTAATTTTTTAATGTCATTTGAAAATGTCGCCGAGAACATTAAGTTCTGACGTTGTTTAGGCAGTAGGGCCAAAATTCTTTTCAAATCAGGCATAAAGCCCATGTCTAGCATACGGTCAGCTTCATCTAATACTAAAATTTGTACTTGATTGAGCTGTACGGTTTTTTGTTCTATATGGTCTAGCAAGCGACCAGGTGTCGCAACGAGTACTTCTACACCGGTTTTTAAATGGGGTGTTTGCGTTCTAATATCAACGCCACCGTATACGACTAGTGAGCGTAGCGGGGTATGTTTTGCATAGGCTTTCACGCTTTCTTCTACCTGAATAGCCAGTTCACGCGTAGGCGTTAAAATCAAGGCACGAACAGGATGTTTAGCGGGTGAAGCACCATTGTTTGCAAGGGGCAGTAATTTTTGTAGTAAGGGCAAAGCAAAAGCTGCGGTTTTACCAGTGCCGGTTTGTGCACCCGCCATTAAATCACCGCCAGCTAAAGCCAAAGGAATCGCTTGTGCTTGAATCGGTGTGGGGATGGTGTAACCAGAATCGGTCAGCGCTTTAAGTAACTCTGGCGCTAAGCCTAAACTGTCAAACTTTACGGTTTCTGTCATTGTTTTGGTGTTGTTTCTTTAAGTATCTGTTTAAAAAATAATTAGCCACAGAGGCTATCTGTGGCTAATTTAGATTTTATTTAAGCAAAGCTACGTGGACGGCGTGGTGCATTGCTACCCGCGTTTGAATTGCCAAAACTACGTGACTCAGTGTTTGCACGTGCAGGACGGCTATCTGGTCTAGCACTGTCACGACGTGCTGGCGCTGATGAACGATCACCGCGTGGAGCATCTGTGCGGCCTTCGTAGCGTGCGCCTAATACACGGTTGTCACCGCGATTGGCATCTGGGCGATTACCGCGACTATCACGGTCACCACGATTGCTATCGCTACGTGGTGCACTTGCGCTATCACGTGGGTAAGGTTTTTTGCCAAATGCAACGCTGTCACCAAAACTGCGGTTAGGCGCGCCTGCACTTGCACGGTCGCCTTGTGGACGGTCGCTACGGTTACGGTCACCACCTGCGTTAGCACGATCACCAAAGTTACGTGGACGATCGCCAGCGGGTCTTTCTGTACGGCCAGCATAACCTGCTGAGTTGCCATTTG
Source organism: uncultured Pseudomonadota bacterium (assembly GCA_903833595.1). Lineage (GTDB taxonomy): Bacteria > Pseudomonadota > Gammaproteobacteria > Burkholderiales > Methylophilaceae > Methylotenera. The sequence continues at coordinate 14,814 of CAILFU010000248.1, read as the reverse complement.
TTTCACGCGGTGCTGAATCACGGTTACCACGATTTTCATCACGGCTGCTGCTGTCACGGCTAAAGCTAGGACGCTCAGTACGTGGACCACGGTCGTTAAAACCACCACGGTCATCACGTGGTTTAAAACCACCGCGACCACCTGGTTTATGTGCGTCACGGCGAATATCACCACGATCACCACGGCCATTACCTGGACCATCCATTTTCATTGCACGTTTAGGCTCAAAACCTTCAATAACACCTGGCTCCATACGGTTGCCAGTGAATTGTTCAATTTTGCGTAAAATGTGTCTATCCATGTTTGATGCAAATGAGATTGCAATACCAGTGTTACCGGCACGGCCAGTACGGCCAATACGGTGAACATAATCTTCAGCAAATTTTGGCAAATCGTAGTTAATGACATGGCTAATACCTTGTACATCAATACCACGTGCTGCAACGTCTGTTGCAACCAATACTTTGACATCACCTTGACGTAATTTAGTCAGTGTACGGTTACGTGCACCTTGTGTCATATCGCCATGTAACGCGGCTGTTTTGTGGCCAGCTGCATATAAGTCTTCCGCTAATACATCGCAATGACGTTTAGTTGAAGTGAAAATAATCACTTGGTTGACTTCAGGTGCAATCAACAAATGCTCAAGCAATTTGTTTTTATGTGTCATGTCATCAACATAGTGCAAACGTTGCTCAATATTGGCATGTTTTTCTTTTTGTGTTGCCACTTGTATTGTTTTTGGATTTTTAAGAATTTGTTTAGCAACGCGTGCAATGTCACCATCTAAGGTAGCAGAGAACAATAGCGTTTGGCGTTCAGCAGTCAGTTGCTCACAAATACGCTCAACATCAGGCAAGAAGCCCATGTCTAACATACGGTCAGCTTCATCAAGTACTAACATTTGTAAGCGTGATAAATCGATACGACCACGCTCCATATGGTCAAGTAAACGACCAGGGGTTGCCACTAGAATATCAAGTGGTTGTGATAGTAATTTGTTTTGTAGTGGGTATGGCATACCGCCAACGATACTCACTGTACGTGCGCGGATGAATTTACCGTATTTACGTGCTGCTTCATTGACTTGTGTTGCAAGTTCACGTGTTGGAACTAATACTAAAATACGTGGGCCACGGCTTTTTAGCTCATGGGGTGTCGCCAGTAAATTTAATGCGGGTAACATAAAGGCAGCAGTTTTACCTGTACCTGTTTGGGCAGATGCCATTAAGTCATGACCAGCGGTCACAACAGGAATAGCCTGCGCTTGGATTGCAGTAGGTGTAGTGTAGCCAGATTCTTCAATTGCACGAAGTAAGGCATTATCAAGATTTAACGATTCAAAAGACAAAGTAGTCCCTTTCAATAAAAAACAAAAAGGGCGCTAAGTAAAAACGGGCATATCATTTGCACATAAGCGCTTTAGTTAAGCTTATGAGCAAGGGCAATATAAACGCAGAGAATATTGGATTTAAGTTTAATCAACAAACGGCCGAATAAACGACATTAAGTGTTAATTAAACAAGCAAATATAATCTTTACCAGCGCACGGGCACAGCCGCTAACCAGTAAAAATCAATACTTCGATTTCTTGATAGTTGCTTCAAAATTTCACGAGCAACAGAAGGGTCAGGGCAATGATTCAAGCATTACAAAAATATCTTGTAACGCGAATGAAGCGCGCAGTATAACCATTTAATTGAGAATGTCAAATTAATAATTCGCAATGTAAAATTAATTCGCTATTAAGTGTGTTAAAATCGCCGCCTTTCAATGATCTGGCTACAACAACATGTTACGCAAACTAAGAAATGTCGCAATTATCGCCCACGTTGACCATGGTAAAACGACCATGGTGGACAAGCTTCTACAACAAGCGGGTACGTTCGCTTCTCACCACGCGGTGGTTGAGCGTGTGATGGACTCTAATGATTTGGAGAGGGAACGCGGCATTACTATTTTAGCTAAAAATACCGCCCTCACTTATGAAGGCACGCACATCAACATTGTTGATACACCGGGCCATGCCGACTTCGGTGGTGAAGTAGAGCGCGTATTAGGCATGGTAGATGGCGTCGTTTTATTGGTAGATGCTGTTGAAGGCCCAATGCCGCAAACACGTTTTGTGACGAAAAAAGCGTTAGCGTTAGGTTTAAAACCGATTGTGGTGATTAATAAAGTAGACCGTCCAGGTGCGCGTACGGATTGGGTGATTAATCAAACATTTGATTTATTCGCTAACTTAGGCGCAACTGATGATCAATTAGACTTTCCGATTGTGTATGCCTCAGCCATTAATGGTTATGCCATGCTCGATATGAAAGCGCCTACAGATAATATGCGTGCGCTATTTGACACCATTCTTAGTCATGTAGCACCGCCAGCGGGCAACAAAAATGCACCGTTACAAATGCAAATTTCAGCGTTAGATTACTCTACTTATACGGGTCGCCTTGGCGTTGGCCGTGTTAGCAACGGTAAGATTAAAACCGGTCAATCTGTGACTATTATGAATGGCGACAAACAAGTAGCGATGGGTAAAATTAACCAAGTGCTTGGTTTCCGTGGTTTAGAGCGTGTGCCAGTGGAAGAAGCAGAAGCAGGTGACATTGTCATTATTTCTGGTTTAGATGATATTGGTATTGGCTTCACTATTTGTGACCGTGAGAACCCAGTAGGATTGCCACATTTAGGCGTTGATGAGCCAACCTTGACGATGGACTTTATGGTGAACACTTCACCATTAGCTGGTACTGAAGGTAAATTTGTGACGTCACGTCAAATTCGCGACCGTTTAACTAAAGAGCTTTTAGTGAACGTGGCTTTACGTGTAGACGAAACTGAAGATGCTGATGTGTTCCGTGTCTCTGGCCGTGGTGAGTTGCATTTAACTATTTTGCTAGAAACAATGCGCCGTGAAGGTTTTGAAATGGCCGTTGGTAAACCAAAAGTAGTGTTCCGTGAAATTAACGGTGAAAAATGTGAGCCGTATGAAATTCTAACGGTAGACTTAGAAGATGAACATCAAGGCACCGCCATGGAAGAATTGGGCCGTCGTCGTGGTGAAATGCAAAACATGGAATCAGATGGTAATGGCCGTACACGTTTGGAATACAAAATTCCAGCACGCGGTTTGATTGGTTTCCAAGGTGAATTCTTAACGATGACGCGCGGTACCGGTTTGATGGGTCACGTGTTTGATGAATATGCACCTGTTAAGGCAGATATGCCTGGCCGCCGTAACGGCGTGTTAATTTCAGCTGAAAAGGGCGAGGCGGTAGCCTATGCGCTTTGGAAATTACAAGATCGCGGAAAAATGTTCTCTGTACCAGGTGATAAATTGTACGAAGGGATGGTGATTGGTATTCACAGTCGTGATAACGACTTAGTGGTTAACCCGATTAAAGGTAAACAACTAACTAACGTGCGTTCATCAGGGACTGATGAAGCGGTACGTTTAATTACGCCTATCGCCTTGTCGTTAGAATCAGCGGTTGAGTTTATTGATGATGATGAATTGGTAGAAATTACGCCAAAAACTATCCGTATCCGTAAACGTTACTTAACAGAAAATGAGCGTAAACGTTCTGGTACTAATAAGAACTAATCTTCAATAGGATTAGTACTGACTTAAGCCCAGCCTAGTGCTGGGCTTTTTGTTGTCTGCGTGCTGTTATGCCTCCGATGCACAAACTTATCATGCCCGACTGCTTGGGGCCAGAAGCAGAAATTCAATTCACTACTATATTTTCATTAAATTTATTTGATACCTTATTGATATACATCAATAAGTTTAATAACTTATATGCTAATATTTTTTAAGGTGTACCCTTAGCTGTCAAATACAGATTAGGGTTGTGGATATTCAACTAACTGAGTAATTGAAATGGCTGATAAATTTTCAGATAGAAGAGGGTTGATGGCAGACCGACGTAGTGTTCTCGGTGAATCTGCTCAAGCTGACACATTGTTAATCAAGACTGCAGCCCCCTTAAAAAACTTTCCCTCATTAAGTAGCAGCATGACTCAGTTTTATGCTGTTGCTGACAATTCTCCTGCATTGATATGGACAGCTGGAACAGATGGTCTTTGTAATTGGTTCAACAAGGGGTGGCTTGAATTTACAGGCCGCACGATGGCACAAGAACTTGGCAATGGCTGGACAGAAGGCGTCCACCCGCAAGACTTTCAGCCTTGTGTTGACCAATATCTGAAGCATTTCAAGGCGCACGAGGAGTTTCTAATTGAATACCGTTTACGCAGGTCAGACGGGCAATATCGATGGATACTCGATTCTGGCACCCCAGTGTTCGACGCCGACGTTAAATTCATTGGTTACAACGGCGTATGCTTTGATATTCATGACCGTAAAGAATCGGATGATAATAAATTAGAACGAGCACAATCGGCACAGAAAAGCAGTGAAAACCGTTTGGCTTTAGTCACCCATGATGCTGGCATTGGTATCTGGGATTATAACTTAGTGACCAATGAGTTGGTTTGGGATGATTCAATGTTTGAGCTCTACCATGTAGCGCGTGACAAGTTCAGTAAGACTGTTGATGCTTGGGAAAATGCCTTGCATCCTGAGGATTGCCAACGCGCTAAAGACGAATTGATGGCGGGGATTCACAATATCAAACCTTTTCATACCCAATTTCGTATTGTTTTGCCAGATGGCGAGGTTCGTTACATCAAAGCGACAGCGAAAGTATTTTTCAGTGAAGCGGGTAAACCATTAAGCATGATAGGCACTAACCGGGACGTTACCGACATTACCCTTGTTGATAGAATGAAATCAGAGTTTATTGCGACGGCCGCCCATGAGCTTAGAACACCGATGACATCCATATTTGGCTACACAGAATTATTGAAAAGTATGGATTTTGATGCTGAAACCCAAAAAGAAATGATTGACACGATTTATGACCAATCTAAAGCCATGATTGGGCTTTTAAATGATATTTTAGATATGGCTAAAATGGAGGCAGAAGTGGCTGAGATTTATTATATGAAGCCACAGCCCATAGGCGCCATATTAAAAGCACTTGCCGAGACATTAGTGACCCCAGATAACCACAATAAAGTCATACTGGAAATTACCCCTAACCTGCCAGATGTGAATGTCGACAAAACTAGAATTGAGCAGGCCGTTAGAAATTTGCTGGATAACGCCTTTAAATTCTCACCTAATCATGAACCCATTAACATGCAGGTGACTGAGGTAATGCAGAATCAACAACGCAAGCTGCTGATTGCCATTGAAGACCATGGCATCGGTATGAAGTCTGAACAACTCAAGCATGTTTATGATCGGTTTTACCGGGTAGATCAAACTGGCATTGTGCCTGGCACAGGCTTAGGCATGGCGATTGTGCGAGAAATCATCACCCATCATGGCGGCACCATAGAGATTGAAAGTAAATTTGGCGTTGGCACTAAGGTCATGTTGTATTTGCCGGTGGATGAATAGGTACTTTGCTGGGGTGACTGAGCACTTAGCACCATAAACCGTCACTTACAGCACATCTCATTAAATTAAGTGATCAATCTAAAAACTAAAGGTTTTTGAGATGAAAAAATTAAATACTACAGAACTTGAGATAGCTGATCTGACAGCAGAACTCGTCATCGCCAATAAAGAGCTAGTCTTTCAAAATGACGAGAAAGAAAAACGTGCAGCAGAACTCGTCATCGCTAATAAAGAGCTAGTCTTTCAAAATGAAGAGAAAGAAAAACGTGCAGCAGAACTCGTCATCGCCAATAAAGAGCTAGTCTTTCAAAATGAAGAGAAAGAAAAACGTGCAGCAGAACTCGTCATCGCCAACAAAGAGCTGCAAGACGCATTAATGCATACAGTAGAAGTTGTCATGCACTTGGGTGAAATGCGTGACCCATATACAGCAGGCCATCAAAAACGTGTGGCTGAAATAGCGGTGGCGATAAGTGCTGAGCTTGGTTTTGATGCAGAGCGTCAACAAGGTATGCGCGTGGCAGGTTATCTACATGACGTTGGTAAAATTAATATCCCAGCGGAAATTTTATCTAAACCAGGTAAGCTCACTGACATTGAATACAGCCTGGTGAAAGGTCATGCTCAGGCAGGCTATGACGTGCTTGCGCATGTAGACTTTCCATGGCCTATCGCACAAGTAGCATTTCAGCATCACGAGCGCCTCGACGGCACTGGCTATCCACGTGGGCTTAAAGGCGAAGAAATTATCATAGAAGCGCGCATTCTGGCAGTGGCTGATGTGGTTGAAGCGATGGCATCACATCGACCGTATCGTGCTGGGTTAGGCATAGACAAGGCGTTGGATGAAATTAAACGTGGAAGTGGAATTGCTTATGATGTCACTGTGGTGGATGCTTGCCACAAGTTATTTAATGAAAAAGGCTATCAGTTGCCTTGTTAAATCTGAGCGATAGCTTTGCCACTGTATAAGAAGCAAACACACCTGACAGCGTATATCTAACCCAGCAACGCTGTATCAGAGCTGCTGGGGTGTTACCACTTTGCTAATGGATTACTTTAAACCCGCTTTTTTTGCGTCTTCATCCATGTGGCGTTTAATAAACACGGAAAAGAACACTACCATGCCTAGCACAAAGGCAATGACAGCTAAACTTTGCAGACCATAGTCGGTTGAAAGTAAATCGGTTAACAATTTCATGATGAAAGTCCTTCTATCAAAATCAACGCAACTGCATGATTGCAGTTACATTGATAATATGAGCTTTTCATCGGGCATGCGTATTGATATAAATCAAACAGATGCAATATTTCTTATATTATTTTAGATTACTCAACGCCTTGGCTGGCTAAGTAGTCTTCATAATTGCCTGTAAAGTCGACGATACCGTCGGCTTTAATTTCGATAATACGCGTAGCGATAGAGCTCACAAACTCGCGGTCATGGCTGACAAAAAATAGGGTGCCCTTGTATTTATCTAAGGCCGTATTGAGTGCCTCAATCGATTCCATGTCCATGTGGTTGGTGGGTTCATCCATCAGCATCACGTTGGTTTTGGCTAACATCATTTTGCCGTAGAGCATGCGGCCTTTTTCGCCACCAGATAATACTTTGACCGATTTCTTAGTATCGTCACCACCAAATAACAGGCGGCCTAACATACTACGCACCACTTGATCATCATCGCCCACTTGTCTAAAGCGTGACATCCATTCAAATAGATCTTCACCTTGCTCAAATTCGTATTCGTGGTCTTGTGCAAAGTAGCCAATATTGGCCTTTTCTGCCCATTTCACTTCGCCGTGTTTAGGCTGTAAATCACCGGCTAAGCAACGTAAAAACGTGGTTTTACCAACACCATTTTCACCAATAATCGCCACTTTCTCACCCGCTTCAAACATCATGCTCACGTCGTTAAACAATGGTTTATCAAAGCCATGGCTGAGTTTTTTCAATTCAACCGCGTTGCGGTACAGTTTTTCACGTTCATCGTATTCAAAGCGAATAAACGGATATTGACGAGAAGAGGGTTTAAATTCTTCAATTTTAATTTTATCAATTTGTTTGGCGCGGCTAGTCGCTTGCTTGGCTTTAGAAGCATTGGCAGAGAAGCGTCGTACAAAGTCTTGTAAATCAGCGACTTGTTGCTTGGCTTTAGCGTTGTCTTTCGCTTGCTGGGCGCGCGCAGCGGTGCTGGCTTCCATGTAATCATCGTAATTGCCTGGGTAAACAGCAATCTTGCCGTAGTCCATATCGCACGTATGCGTGCACACTTGGTTTAAAAAGTGGCGGTCATGCGAAATAATAATCATTGTGCAATCGCGATTATTCAATACGTCTTCTAACCAGCGGATGGTGTTGATGTCCAAGTTATTGGTAGGCTCATCGAGTAGTAAAATATCTGGGTTAGAAAATAGCGCTTGTACCAGTAGCACGCGCAATTTCCAACCGGGTGCTACGGCACTCATTAAGCCACTGTGTTGCTCAATAGGAATACCGACGCCTAATAACAATTCACCTGCACGTGCTTCAGCGGTGTAGCCATCGTATTCGGCAAATACACCCTCTAGCTCAGCAGCACGCATGTAATCGTCTTCAGTGGCTTCTAAATTGGCGTAGATAGCGTTCTTTTCAACATTGGCATTCCACATTTGCTCATGGCCCATCATTACCACATCTAGCACGCGCTGATCTTCATAGGCAAATTGGTCTTGGCGTAAAAATGCCATGCGCTCATGACTATCAATTGAAATATTGCCGGCACTCGGTGTTAAAACACCGGCAAGCACCTTCATATACGTTGATTTTCCGCAGCCATTGGCGCCAATCAAACCATAGCGATTGTTATCGCCAAATTTAACAGAAACGTTTTCAAACAGTGGCTTTGCGCCAAATTGTACGGTGATATTGTTGCTAATTAACACATTGAACCCTTAAGAGCTTTAAGTAGGAGCGCATTATATTGCGCCCTATCGATTATTAAAATTTATTGTAAACGACGACTTCATCCATCGCGAGTTGTCCGCCACGGGGCGACGCTTCTTTGAGTGCCTTGCCGACTACAACAAACATAGAAGGGGTGTGGTCTGCTGGCAGATTGAGTAACTTGCCTACTGCATCAAAATCAAAACCATCCATCGGGCAAGTGTCGTAACCCATTTCTTTGGCAGCTAACATAATTGTCATGGCGGCCATGCCACAAGAGCGCATGGCTTCATCGCGCTGCACCTGTGGGTTATTGCCATAATAATGGCCAATCATGGGCACTAAAATATCAGATGCCGCTTTAGGGGCATTTTGCCAATAACGCTCAGGCTGTTTTGCCCATGCGTTTAAATCGGCGGTCAGCACAATGAGTAGCGAGGCTTCTTCAACCTGCGCTTGGTTCCAACTGACAGCCCGTATTTGTTGGCGCAATACTGGATCAGTCACTAAAATAAAGCGCCAGTTTTGAATATTAAAAGCAGTAGGTGACAGCATGGCTAATGACATGAGCGCGGACATTTCTTGCTCAGTCATTTTATGATGAGGGTCGTATGCCTTGACTGATCGGCGTTCTACGATGGCTTGGTTAACATTCATGGTTGATAGTGGATATCCAAAATTTCTAAATTAATATTGCCAACAGGGCGTTGCCAAGTGACGGTATCGCCAATTTTATGACCAATTAACGACTTGGCTAATGGGGACACCCAACTGACTTTGTTAATGCTAGCATCGGCCTCATCTTCACCAACAATATGAAAGATGTGCTGATTGCCTTCATCGTCTTCTACTTCAATACTTGCGCCAAATAATACTGTTTCGTGGCTTTGCGTTTTAGGGTCAACCAGAATGACTGAATCGAGTCTGGCACGGACATAGCGCAAGTCACGTTCTATTTCAGCGACTTTATCTTTGTTAAATGCGTCATCTGCTGATTGTTTTAATGGGGCTAGCTGTGCGACTAGTGATTCCTCAAGCGTTTGAAGTTCTAACGCACCGGTAGGGGTGACATAGTTAGGAAACTCACTAATAGGGCGGTCAACTAATTCTTCGCCCCCTGCTTGCTCAAATCTTTCTTCATTCACAAATGCACGGCTCATATTATTACTCCCCCATTATTCCCACTCAATAGTTACTATAAAAAATTTCATAATAAAATCAATCACTTAAATTAAAAAATAATTTTTGTGTAACATTTGTGTAAGTAATAAATCCCATTAAATTAAATTTTATTATATAAATCAATGACTTGGGTGATTTTGTCTTACACGTCGTGTATGTAAATGCTAATTATTTTACAGCGGCAGATTATCGCATTTTTTTGCTATCAAGTCTTTAAGAAAACTTGTAAGCATATGGAATATAACTGTTATCTACATTTAGTTAAGGTCGCTACTTATCTCAAAGCGGCGACCTTACCTAGTTAAACCTCTGTCTGCTCTGCCATCTCCAATGCATCATCCACCTCAATGCCAAGATACCTGACTGTACTTTCTAACTTGGTATGACCAAGCAGTAGTTGAACTGCTCTTAAGTTCTTAGTGCGTCGATATATGAGTGATGCTTTGGTTCTACGCATGGTGTGCGTTCCATAGTTCACGGGATCAAGTCCAATCTCTTCTACCCAGTCATTGACGATACGGGCATATTGCCGAGTAGATAAATGTGGAGATTCGTGAATTCTGCTGGGGAATAAAAAACTATCCGACCTTAACGTTGCTAACTGAAGCCACTCAGAAATGGATTTTCGAGTTTGCTCCGTTATCTCAAATTGAACAGGGCGTTCAGTTTTTTGTTGCATGACAATAGCTCTTGAGGCAATTCTGTCACCATGCGATATATCTCTTACCTTTAGCTTGACCAAGTCACAAGCGCGCAACTTACTATCAATGGCAAGATTAAACAGTGCAAGGTCACGTATGCGCTTCGATAACTCTAAACGTACTCTAATCGCCCAAATTTCCTTTAGCTTGAGCGGGGCTTTCTGACCAATCAACTTACCTTTATTCCATGGTTCATGATGCTTAAAAACAATACTGCCTTCCATGATGATCTCCTAGAAAAATAGGGATCATTAGTTTGCGCTATTTATTAATGTCACGTTGATTAAAAGCCAAAGAACTTAGATATCCTCAAAGCCGACACATAAAATCGGAGCTATCGACCCTTAGCGGTCATTGGTCATTGAGCACTACCTGCGCTATGCCGGTGTGGATTAAGTTAGTACAGATACAGCAAAAATAGCGACCGTCTTCTAATGTACGAATTCTCAAAACCTACAAACGTAAAAAAACTCACATCGCTGAGAGCTTTTTTTCATTGGCGTTCAGTCAACTATTTAGTGATCTTGGAAAATGTCCACAAAATAAGAATAATAAGAAACACGATACCTACAAAAGTATAAATGCCCTGCCACCCTAGAAAATACATATTCCCTCCCTAATTAGCTGTATTAAACATCCATTGGCTCTACTATTCTGAAACTAATTAATTTTGGTGTCAATTAATAGATTGTTGCATGCGCAGCGAATTAAATGGCTTGCTCTGGTAACACTCGGCGGTCATCTTTCATCACTTCCGACCCAAAGCAGAAGGTCAATGTCAGACCGCTCTTGCACTATTTTGATGCTAGAAATTCTTTATATACTTTTTTAGCTGCCTCTAAGTTCCTGTAGTTTTCTTCTGACTCCAAAGTGTCATAAGCATCCATTGCGTTAATATAATTAGCCACGACATCTTTTGGCATTTTTATCTTAACGGGAATTTTATTCATAACAGAGCGGTAAGCTGAATTAGGGTGGAAATCAGATTTACTACTTAACACTGGCTTTTTAGCCATGACTGCCTCTTCTAAGTTCGCTTATAAGGGTGAGCTACAGGGCAATTTTCCGTGTTGCCTGTGACATTAATATGAAGGTTAAATGAAGATAAAATTATTGAGATGCAAGATTATTTAACCAATACAATACGGAGTGTTGATTTGGCTATTAAATGAATGTCTCTTATTGACCTAAGCAATTATGTACCCCATCAAAGTGCCTATCTATAAGCGGTCTGTGGCAGTAATTAAAGTGAATCTGCCTCAAAGCAGACATTTGATTTAGGTGCTACCGACCCTAAGCTGACCTTCGACTGTGAAGGCCTAACTTCCGGAGTCGACACCCTTGCGGTCTTTCGTAAAAGCGAATGACCATAAACCAAGCCAATCAGCAATTGCGTAATGAAATCAATCAGCCTTTATTCTGTAATCGATCAGACTAGTGGTATGGACAGGTACATTCAAACGTAAAGATACTGCAGTGACTCCAGCAGCAGGTCAAGATGACGAAACCGCAGTTAAAACGATGACAAGCGTTTATCGTGGTGGGCTAGATAATCTTAAGAAAATATCAGAATAAGTTTAAATGACCAGAAAAGGCGCTTAGGCGCCTTTTTTCAATTAAAGACCGGTAGTTTATATATTTAAAGAAATAATTACATACAGAAAGAAGCCTCATAAAATCAGAGCTTCCGACCCTTTGGAGGCTTAACCTACCATCGCCCTTCCAATGTAATCATTAGGGTACGATACCCTACGTCTCTAGTATTGAGCTTCCAATCATTAATGCCAGAAGTATAGGTATTCTGGCTATGAGAATCTGAAGCTAACAAATTTTGACCAGCCACACGCAAGTTAATTTTTTTGTTAATCTTATATAACCAAAAAGCATCTAATAGCACTCGCGATCCATTGTAGGCATTTTGCTCATCAGGAATATAGGTATTACTACGTCCTGAAATTTGCAGAGAAACCCCATAACTAGATTGCAGTCTTGGCAGACTTTGATCTAAACCCATGGATAAAATGTAGTGTGGTGTATCTCGCGCCATGCGCTCTATGCCAAGTCGTACGTCATTAACCTCTGCATGCGGCAAAGTTAGATGTGATTTAACGGTTGCGCCATTCCAGCCAAATTTATCCATACGCACTTTGGCATCTAACTCTAGACCCCAATGTAGAGCATCACCTTCATTTTGTGGTCTATCAACCCAACGTACACCTTCGAGTTGTACGCGCCGCTCTATGAAATCACTAGTAGAGCGTACGTACAAATTTGCACCTAACACCCCCAATTTTTCAGCCAAATAACGCTCAACTACCGCCTCAAAATTCACACTACGCTCAGGATTTAAATTAGGATTCCCGCGCTTATCTGCTTCTGTTGGCGTGTTGACAATGATACTGCGTACTGTTGCATTGCTAATTTCATTTAATTTTGGCATTTTCAGGCCTGCGCCCAGTGATGTGCGGATTACCCATTGTTCAGTAGGTTGCCAACGTAGAGCGATAGAAGGTAATAAAGCAGCTTGCTGTTGTGATGCTGAATCAGCATCCAAGCTCATATTTTCGATGCGCAAGCCTGTGGTGAGTGTCATTTTTTCTTCAGGCGTCCAATCATCTTGCATCCATATAATCGCATCGCGTGACGAAGTTGCATAATTGCTCTGTTGAGTATATCCACCTAAATAGGCTTGGTCATCATCGCTCATGACTTTAACGTACTCCGCCCCTACTGAGAATAAATGCTCACCGAATGTCTTATCTAAACGTATTGCCGAATTAAATTCTCTATTGTGGGTATTTGTACTTTCGTTGTTTATAGTAAGTACACCAAATTCATCGCGGGAGTTTCGTACTAAATCAGAAGTCTGGCGGCCATCAGTGAAAGCAGTTCTTGCAGTTAATTTAGCGTCCAAAAAGTGCTTTTCACCTTCCATTCGCAAGCGAAGCGTTCTACTCAAACCATCTTCTGGTGTATCTCTATCACCGTTGTAAGCTAAAGTTGTATTTGTTGCTGGATTGGCTTTACTTAGCATCGTGTAGCTATTGCGGTCTGACGGTATGAAAGAAATCATTGACGATAGTCTTAAGGTGTCTTGTCCTGATTTCCAAGTGAACTTGGGCGAAATTGAATAATGCCCTACCTTACTTGTTCCGATTGCCTGCTCTTGCTCCCATAAAGAGGGTATGCCAGCTACAGAATCTTGTTTATCCGTGCGAGTTTCAAAGGGAGAATTATTGTAAAACAAGGACACTGGTAAAGACCAGCCAAAATTGCCAGAGCCGCCATTTTCAGACCATGAGAGAACGCCGCCAACCTCATCACCACGTAACCCTAGCCCAGCTCTAAATTCCGTTGAGCGTTTTGGAATGGCTTTTTTCATCACTAAATTCACGGTCACAGCTGATGAACCACCATACTCAGCAGACGAACCGCGCAAGATTTCTATGCGCTCCAGTTCGCCTGAAGGCAAAAGCCCCATTGCACCCATCACCACTTGTGAAGATTGTCGTTCGCCATCAATAAGAATTTTTACGGAATCGCGCGACATGCCACGCGCTCTTTGACCACCGCTTTTCACTTCTACGCCAGGAAGCTTACCTAACACCTCAGCTATGGTTGTCACACTCATGTTATCAATTTCTTTACGATCGATAACAACTTTTTGCGTAGCCGCGTCACGACGCATCGACAAATCATCGCGCTCACCCGTAACTATAATACTATCAAGCTTAATCTCAGTTTCTTCAGCTTTTACTAAAGCAGTTGTTGTAAATAACAGGCAAGCCACTAACAAACACTTCATCATTTACCTTATTCAATTTTTAATTTGAAGCTATTGCCGATGGTATCTTGAATTTTGTGTAAAGGACAGTTAATGAGTGAATCCAACGGAAAATTACCCTATTCAATTGGGATTTATCATTCGTTATGTATGACTGCTTATAATCCGAAGTCCCATTTATATCTGTCTGCTTTATAGCAAACTATTTTGCAGGTAAGGGGATAAGTGAATTGGATCTACCTTACAGCAGACGTTGAAATTTGGAGCTACCGACCCATAGCAGTCACTCATTAATCCTAGTTACCTTAGAGCCTAACTTATCAATTAAATATTATTAATTTGATAATCATTATTAATTTGATAATTATTTTCACTTTAGTTGATATATATCAATAAGTATTTAATTCAGAGGTATATATTTTAATTATCAAAGGAAGTTTATGATGATTAAAATATCTATTGTTTTACTTGTAATCGTAATTTCTGTAGTTTTAACTGCGTGTGCGGGAGGAGGTGGAGGCAGTAATGTTGTAGTCAATCCAAGCCCAACAGTAACTTCAAGAACATACAACACGAATCAGCAGGTTGTTAACTACTCTAATGGCACTAGTGTAACAAACACGGCTACAAGTGCACCTGTGACATGGGCAGGTGACCATGTAACTAAGACCATTACTTACACCTTTGCTGACGCCACTACTAACCCAGTGGTATCAACAGTGCCTGGCGTTGCTGGCACTCCAAGTTA
>CAILFU010000247.1 GCA_903833595.1 uncultured Pseudomonadota bacterium | reverse complement strand
ATTCGCTATTGGACTTGTTAATATCAGGGGATTGCATGCTTAATTAGCTCGTTTACATTGAATGATGGATAGTATAACTGGCAAGCCAGAATCGTTTAGGTTCATTCTGATTTATACTAATGTAAGTAAAATTTTCAAATTGTCATTATGCATAAAAATTTCAAAATAATTATCTGGATCATCTTATTGGCGCTAGGGATTTCAGCCGTGTGTGCAATTGCGCTCAACCGAGGTGAAAGCATTAGTGCTATGTGGTTTATCGCCGCGGCAGGGTGCGTTTATGCAATCGCTTATCGTTTTTATGCGGCTTGGATTGCCGCATCGGTATTGGTGGTAGATGAAACTCGTGCCACGCCAGCCGAGCGTTTAGACAACGGCCGAGATTTTATGCCTACCAATAAATGGGTGGTATTCGGACATCATTTTGCCGCCATCGCTGGGCCTGGTCCGTTAATCGGGCCGACATTAGCCGCGCAGTTTGGTTATTTACCCGGCACATTATGGATTTTAATCGGTGCAGTATTGGGCGGTGCGGTACAAGATATGGTCACGTTGTTTTTCTCCACACGCCGTAATGCGCGTAGCTTGGGACAAATGGCACGTGATGAAATTGGCCCCATAGGTGGTGCGGCAGCCCTCATTGGCACGTTTTTAATCATGATTATTTTAATTGCGGTGCTGGGTTTGGTGGTAGTGAATGCCATGAAACATAGCCCATGGGCTACTTCGACTGTGGCAGCAACCATTCCTATTGCCATGCTCGTTGGGGTTTATATGCGCAATTTTCGCCCCGGCCGCGTGTTGGAGGCATCGTTGCTGGGGGTGGCATTACTTCTTTTGGCAGTAGTAGGCGGTGGGTGGATTAATCACAGCCAAGCTTTACGCGGCCTTTTTGACTATGAAGGCCTATCATTAGCGTGGATGATTATTGCCTACGGCTTTGCCGCCGCTGTCATGCCGGTGTGGTTATTGTTGGCGCCGCGTGATTATTTATCTACTTTTGTGAAACTAGGCACGGTAATTTTATTGGCCATTGCCATTATTATTTTGCAACCACAAATCCACATGCCGGCACTGACTCAGTTTACCGATGGCACAGGGCCTATTTTTGGCGGCAAGTTATTTCCCTTTGTATTTATTACCATTGCCTGTGGTGCCATTTCAGGCTTTCATGCGCTGATAGCGTCAGGCACCACACCTAAGTTGCTCGGCAATGAGCGTGATATTCGCATGATAGGCTATGGCGCAATGTTGCTAGAGAGTTTTGTGGCGATTATGGCGATGATCGCGGCGACGGTATTAGAGCCGGGCGTATTCTTTGCCATTAATAGTCCTGCTGGCGTGGTGGGTAAAGAGGCGGTAGATGCCATTGCTAAAATTAATAGTTGGGGCTTTGCCGTGACGGTTGAGCAGATGAATCAGCTGGCACAAGATATGGGCGAGAGTAGTTTATTTGCCAGAACAGGTGGCGCACCCAGTTTGGCGGTAGGCATGGCGAGTATTTTTGGCAATGCGTTTGGTAAGGGAATGTTAGCTATTTGGTACCACTTTGCCATTATGTTTGAGGCAATTTTTATTCTCACTACGCTCGATGCAGGCACGCGAGTTGGTCGCTTTATGTTGCAAGACATGCTGGGCAATATTTGGCCAAAAATAGGGCTAACCTCTTGGATGCCCTCTGTTATTTTAACCAGTGGGCTAGTGGTTGCTGGCTGGGGATATTTTTTATATATTGGGGTGATTGATCCTAATGGTGGCGTGAATATCTTGTGGCCACTATTTGGCATTGCCAATCAAATGCTAGCGGCGATAGCTTTATGTGTTGCCACGGGCATTTTGGTGAAATCTGGTAAGCTTAAATATGCTTGGATTACCGGTTTGCCGTTGGTGTGGTTGATTATTGTCACTTCAACGGCAGCGTGGCAAAAAATATTCAGTGAAGATATTCGAGTAGGGTTTTTTGCTGCAGCCAATGATTTAGCCACAAAACTGGCGGCCGGTGCATTGCCGCCAGAAAAGGCTGTGGTTGCCCCACAATTGATATTTAACCAACAACTAGATGCGTATTTAACAATGTTTTTTGTTGTAGTGTTATGGGTTGTCATTACGGATATGCTTTATGTGACCTACAAGTATTTAGCGGGTAAACCTTTATTGCCATTAACAGAAGTGGCGCATGAGCCCAGCAGGCTGGTAGAAAACTGGGTGAGAGATTAAGGCCTTGTTAGGTATGAAGCGATGTTAAAAAAAATAAAACACTTATGGCATATCGTACGGCGGCTTACCGGAGATGATGCTTATGAGGTGTACTTAAAGCATCATTTAGAATTTCACGCCGCTACAATCGATGCGCCACCCCCATTGTCGCGCAAAGATTTTTTTAAGCTTTGGCAAGAGGGTAAGTGGAAAGGCATTAAGCGCTGCTGTTAAAGCGCAGCTATTTATTTAAGCAGTAGGTGAGGCACTTAACCGTCATTAAAAATTAACAATATGAGTTCAATATTAAGCGTGTGATGAAAACTTTCGGTATCTATATTATTGGCGATGAAATCCTGTCAGGTAAGCGGCAAGATGCACATTTATCGTTTGTCGTTCAAGCCTTAAAAGTGCGTGGCTTACAGTTGGCGTGGGCAAATTTTTTGGGCGATATTCCCGAACAAATTACCAGCTCACTCAAAGCCAGTATGGCGCGTGCCGATGTTGTGTTTAGCTTTGGCGGTATTGGCGCTACGCCAGACGATTTTACGCGGCAATGTGCAGCAGATGCTGCGGGGTTACCTATCGAGCGGCATTTAGCCGCAGTAGCTGAGATTGAAGCTCAGTATGGTGAAGGTGCTTACCCTAAACGTGTCTTGATGGCTGATTTTCCGCAGGGCGCAACGCTTATTCCT
>CAILFU010000246.1 GCA_903833595.1 uncultured Pseudomonadota bacterium | reverse complement strand
TTTAAAACATTTTGCCGATTACTGGGTGACCGCAATATTACTGAATTTAATTACCGCTATTCCGATCCAAAATCAGCCCATATATTTGTTGGTGTAGCCATTGCTGACCCTACAGAATCTGCCAAGCTAGTGGCTAATTTACAAGCGCAAGACTTACCTACCATAGACTTAACCGATAATGAAGTGGCTAAGCTACATTTACGGCATCTTGTAGGCGGTCATGCACCGCAAGCTGAACATGAAGTGGTATTTAGATTTGAATTCCCGGAAAAGCCTGGTGCGCTAATGAAATTTTTAGACACGATGGGGCATGATTGGAATATCAGCTTATTTCACTATCGCAATCACGGTGCAGACTTTGGGCGAGTACTAGTCGGCATGCAAGTGCCTCCTGCTGATGCTACTGAATTCAAGAAATTTTTAGACAATTTGGGTTATCCATACTGGGATGAAACAGATAACCCGGCCTATAAGCTTTTTCTGGGGTAATCTAATTTTTTTATTTTGTTTTTAATTTACTGAGTATAAATTCCCACTCTTTAGGATCTACAGGCGTAATAGAAAGTCGATTGCCACGTTGCAATATACGCATATTAACCAACTCAGCATATTCGCGTAGCTCTTTAAGACTAAGTAACCGTGTTTTTTGCACAAGCTTTACATCCACATTTAGCCAGCGTGGATTCTCTGGTGTAGATTTTTCATCGTAATATTTGTGCCCTTTTATAAACTGCAGCCGATCGGGATATGCCAGTGTACTGACCTCAGCAATACCTGCAATACCAGGCACCTCACAATTTGAATGGTAAAAAAATACCCCATCACCGACTTTCATCTGATCTCGCATAAAATTGCGAGCCTGATAATTTCGAATGCCATACCAATCCACCGTTTGATTTGGAAAACCAGCCAAGTCATCAATCGACACATCAGTAGGCTCAGATTTCATTAGCCAATAGCGCATATTTTTTACCTTATTCAAATTGCTAATTAAGCCTTATGATAATCTATAACTTAAACTTAAAACTGATTTCTGATTAGGAATGTCGATGGCAAAACAGCAAGATAAAAATGTGCTTGGCACTGCGTTACAACTTTGCAGCACAGCACCACTTACTGGCTTTACACGAAGCGGATGCTGTGAAACGGGCCCTGATGATACGGGCAATCATACAGTGTGCGCGCAAATGACTGACGAGTTTTTAGCGTATTCAATTTCACGTGGCAATGATTTAAGTACCCCACGGCCACAATACGACTTTGCTGGTCTAGCTGCAGGAGATCGCTGGTGCGTTTGTGCTACGCGCTGGCTTGAAGCTTCAGAAGCCGGCTTTGCCCCACCAGTCATACTAGAGGCTTGCCATGCACAATGCCTAGAAATTGTAAGTTTGGCTGATTTGAAATACCACGAATTGAGATAGATATTGGCGAAACCAATATTGGGAGTTCCCCACGGATAAAGCCTAAGCCAGCATCCTGAACCAAAAAGGCTCAAGTGGTAACAGCCTAGAATGCATTAGGTACACCCACCAAGAGGATCTTAAAAGAGCACTCAACTTAGGGCG
>CAILFU010000245.1 GCA_903833595.1 uncultured Pseudomonadota bacterium | reverse complement strand
GGCCGTTAATTTTTTAGCTTCACGGGCTGCTGCACCTTTATCCAATTTTGGCAAAATTTCATCGATACCCATGCGTCCTGCACCAAATTCTTTGCCATTTAGGAATAGAGTAGGGACCGCCATAATTTTGCGCGCATTGACTTCATTTTGGTATAAAGCCCCATCAATCATCACATGCTTGATGTTAGGGTTAATGACAGCCATTAAGTTAAGGGCTTGCACAACCTCTGGACAATTGTGGCAACTTAAAGAGATAAAGGTTTCAAAGTAAAAATCACCTTCAAGCGCGGCAATTTCAGCAATTTTTTCAGCCTCTAGTTTGAGTGGATGTGCGCCTACCTGTAGTAACGCTAAGACCAAAGAGGTGAACTCATGCCCCATTGGAATACCTGCAAAACGAATATCAACCTGTTTCTCAGCATCTTTATGTGTAACGCCACGTTTAACTGAAAATGAGGGTTTGCGAGCATCATCATCGCGGCTTAATGTAATTTTGTCAGACATGCTAGTAATCTCTTCAAGCAAGGCTAACATTTCTTGTGCACCAGCAGACTCATCTAGCGATGCCACTAGCTCAATGGGTTCTTTAAGCAACTGTAAGTAGCTTTGTAGTTGCGTTTTGATGTTAGTGTCTAATGCCATAGTGACCTTATGTGTAAATGCATCCGTTGAGAAAGGTTTTTTCTTACGGATAAAATGGTTGGTTTAATTAGCCCCTCATGTTTCTGACTTGAGGGGCTATTGAGGCTTAAGTTAAATTTATATTTTGCCCACTAAATCTAGTGATGGTGCTAGTGTTTCTGCGCCGGGCGTCCATGAGGCTGGACATACTTCACCTGGATGAGAAGCCACATATTGCGCTGCCTGTGCTTTACGAATTAGGTCGGCGGCTGAGCGGCCAATGCCTAAATCATTCACTTCCATCGCTTTAATGACGCCTTCTGGATTGATTAAGAATGTGCCTCTTAGTGCCAACCCTTCCTCTTCAATCATCACGCCAAAGTTACGTGTGATGCTACCTGTTGGATCGCCAATCATTGGGTACTGAATTTTCTTGATGGTGTCAGAAGCATCATGCCAAGCCTTATGGGTAAAGTGTGTGTCTGTTGAAATGGCATAAATTTCTATGCCCATTTTTTGAAATGTTGCGTAGTTGTCTGCCAAATCGCCTAATTCTGTTGGGCAAACAAAAGTGAAATCTGCTGGATAAAATACCACTGCAGACCATTTACCTTTTAGGCTGGCTTCGGTCACTTCAACGAACTTACCGTTATGGTAGGCCTGTGCTTTAAATGCTAGGATTTGTGTGTTAATTAAAGAGGTTGCCATGTATTTCTCCTGTGATGTAGTTAAAATTGCATCACCTTACTGAGTGATGATGCGTCATTCTAGACAGCTCTCTTTGATAAATCTAATTGTATGTTTTAATGATTATGATTTATTATACTTATCATGACACTGAATGAACTTCGTTATATTGTTGCCGTTGCTCAAGAACGCAACTTTCGCCGCGCCGCTGAGCGCTGTTTTGTTAGCCAGCCTGCGCTGAGTTTAGCGATTCAGAAACTAGAACAAGAGCTAGGCGTTCACTTATTTGAACGCAGTAGAAGCGAGATTAAACTCACACTGGTGGGCGGGCGAGTGATAGAGCAGGCGGCACGGGTCTTGGATGAAGCGGCAAAAATACGCGACCTTGCCAATCAGGGAGCTAATCAGCTAGCGGGCCCGCTAAGGCTGGGGGTAATTCATACCATAGGCCCTTACTTGTTGCCCGGACTGATTGCAGCATTGCGCGAAATAGCACCGAATATGCCGCTAGAAGTAGAAGAAGGCACAACCGCTAATTTAGAAAAACAATTACGCAATAGCGTATTGGATGTTGTGATTGTCGCGCTGCC
>CAILFU010000244.1 GCA_903833595.1 uncultured Pseudomonadota bacterium | reverse complement strand
GTCCGCGTGCTCGTTGTGTTTTGGTGGTGTAGGTCTACTGGTCGTTTCCTCTTCATCGCCTTCTTCAATAAAACGCCACATCAGACGATTATCATCACGATAGCTCACCTCAACATCCTCGAACCAAATATTTGCGCTCTGATCGCTCTGTAAGCGCGTTTGTGCAATATAACTGAGGCCTAGTTGCACCATATCATCGGTGCGGGTCTCTCCCGCTAGCATAAGACGGTGAAAGTGAGCGACGTATTCGAGCAGAATGGGATGTGTATAGCCATGTTGGTCATCTAACAATGCCCGTGATAACAGCGCAAGTCGATGTCGGATGGCAGACCACCCCTCAGGGCAAGCCCCTTCTTGTGGGGTTGGATGCAATTGACCCCATAAATTTTTCAAGCCTGGGTATTGTTGCATCGCCAGATACTCAACGCGAGAATCTTCAAACACTTCAATGGCTAATCGCTGGAATGGACTAAAGTTATTGGCCACTAAGTGGCTAGTCCAACGCTGATGTGCCGCGAAGTGCGCCAGTAGTGCTCGGTAACGATCAATGCCACGCACGCCATTTGCCGTGTCATCATACACATCAGGTAGATGAATGGCCCATTGCGCTAGCCCTGGCGTATCCAGATAGGGTAAGGGTTGATGCACTGCATCAAACGCCAAGGAGTAAGGCAGAAAATCCACCTGCGTATCCCACAAGCCACGCAAATACAGATCGAGCTTACGCTCACTGTCTTTCAGTAAGGTGCCATGTCGCTCACGCTGCAATACTGCACGACTATCTGCGGATTGTAGTGAAAAGAACTCACACTGTCGGTCAGGATTATTCGGGTAAGCCTTAACGCCATAGTCCACCCAATTGCGCAAACCGCCTATCGATAACTGACCAAGCAGAAACGACATGCTTCTGAGAAAATCCGGCAAACATGGGCTGTTATACATGGTATCAATACCATGTACCTTAGGCATGGTGCGTTCCATGGTTTGCCAAACCAATTGTAGGTATTCATTAAATAGCGGCTGACTTTCTAATGCCCGTGCAGCAGAAGCAAGACTTTGTAAAAATGGGGCAATCGCTTGGGCATTGGGCGTGCGTGATAACTTTTGGGTGAATTCGACCACTTGCACAATGATGTCTTCCCCAAGCTGAGCGGCCACATCTGGCATTTCCTCAAGAAACGCCAATACAGGCGCCTCACCGCGCCCCATCTTACCTATGACGCGTGCGCCCTCAATATAAGCGGCAACCCCTTCTGCGCTCAGTAAGCTACGAGCGTAGGCCAAGCAGTCATCAAACACCCTTTGCACACCCGCAAAAGCACAATCAAGCGCCTGGCGCTCGGCTTGGTTGGCTAGTACCGGGGTTTCCATGAGGGCTATTTACTCGCTAGACAACGCAGGCTTTAAGGAAAAACAGCGTCAATGGCATGATCGAGTGTGTCACGAATGTCTGCGTCATCGGTAATCGGTCTTACCAATGCCATACGGCAGGCATCTCTAGCGGCTACACCACTATTGATGAGCGTCGCTGCATAGACCAATAAACGCGTTGAGATGCCTTCATCTAAGCCATGCCCTTTGAGGTTGCGTGCGATGGCCGCAACGCCCACTAGCTGCAAAGCCAAAGGCCGCTGAATGCCCGTTTCTTTAGTGACAATGTCAGCTTCTACATCCGCTTGTGCATAATCAAATTCCATTGCCGTAAAACGCTGCTTGGTCGATTGTTTTAAATCTTTCATTAAGCTTTGGTAGCCGGGATTGTAAGAAATCACCATTTGAAAATCTGCATGCGCCCTCACAAGCTCGCCTTTTTTATCTAAGGGTAGATTGCGTCTGTGGTCAGTCAAAGGATGAATGGCGACTGTTGTATCCTGCCTAGCCTCAACCACCTCATCTAAATAGCAAATCGCGCCATAACGAGCAGCTAATGTTAGCGGTCCATCTAACCAACGCGTGCCATTGGCGTCTAATAAATAACGTCCAACCAAATCAGATGCGGTCATATCTTCATTGCAAGCAACCGTGATGAGCGGTTTACCTAACTTCCACGCCATGTGTTCAACAAAGCGAGATTTACCACAGCCGGTGGGACCCTTTAGCATGACGGGTAAACGGGCTGCATAAGCCGCCGCATACAGCTCAATCTCATTGCCTTGTGGCTGGTAAAAAGGTTCTTGAGTGATTGTGTATTGCTGAATATCAAAGGGGGTATTCGTCATATTACATCCTATAAAAACTGTCTTATACACCACATAAAACACACTGCCATTACGAAAAAGCCCCTGCAAAAATGACTTGCAGGGGCTTGATTATCCGTCTACATGCTTATTTATGAACGCCCAATTTTTCACGCCAGCCTGGGAATATTTTATCAGCATCCCCTGGGAAAGACTCGAATGCACGGGCAAACTCTTTGTGCTCTTTAGCATATTCAATCGGATCAGCACCTGATTTCCAGCATTCAAAAGACTGACGCAATGAAATTGCCCCCGCTGCTGGAGAATCAATGTGGCCATAGGCACCACCACCAGACGTGTTAATCACGTTACCGTGACCTAAATTCTCAAAAAAGCCCGGTAAACGTAGCGCGTTCATGCCACCAGAAATAATGGGGGTAGTCGGCTTCATGCCATGCCATTCTTGGTGGTAATAAGGGCCATCAGCAGAATCACGTTCAATCATATAAGCAATAATACGATCATCGTTGCCGCCTTCCATCTTACCGTAACCCATCGTTCCTACGTGGATACCAGAAGCGCCTTGCAATCGAGACATTTTACTCAACACAAAGGCCGTGTAACCCCTTACAGAAGAAGGTGATGTCACCGCACCATGCCCTGCACGGTGATAGTGTAGGTATTGATTAGGATATTGACGGCGAGCGGTGGTAATCATACCAGGGCCGCCTACATAGCCGTCCACAAGGAATGCAACCTTGTTAGCATCTGGGCCGAAAGTTTCTAAAATATAATCAGCACGTGCAAGCATTTCATAATGATCATCAGCGGTAATGTTGGCTGAGAATAATTTTGCCTCCCCTGTCTCATCCATCGCACGCTTCATTGCATCGTACACAAGCGGTATGACTTTTTTAGTGGGGCAAAATACTTGGTTGCCTTGTGGCTCATCATTTTTGATGAAGTCGCCCCCTAGCCAAAATTGATAAGCGGCCTTAGCAAACGGTTCTGGGCGTAAGCCTAATTTAGGCTTGATAATCGTACCGGCAATATAGCCGCCATTGACGCGAGGGCGACCTAAAATGTCCCACAAATCAGTAATATCTTTAGCGGGGCCATCATACATACGTAGCATAGACCACGGTACGTAGAAATCCTGCATCTGCAATTGCTTAACATCGCCCATGCCTTGATTGTTACCAATCGCGAGTGTCAAGAACGATACCAACATCGCACGACCATCGGTGATATTGCGATCAAATAAGTCATTCGGGTAAGCGACTTTCATCACCCCTTTGGCTTCATCGATAAAATACACCAAGGCATCTACGCCCTTAGTGAAATCATCCGTGGTGCTTACTTCCACATTGGTGCCAGTAGATGACTCGGCGGCAATATGCGCCGCTACTTCCAAATAACCATGGCCTGACGCTGGTAGCATGTGATACGCAACCAACACATGCTTATCCCCTTTGATCAAATCCTCTTCTTTAAGACTAAGATCTGAATAACGCCCTGACTGATCCATCACTTTCTCCCCTAACGTATTTTTATAAAAATAGTTTTTAGCAAAATTGTAGTGCAACTGGCTATTAGATAAGCTTTACTGACACTATACCAATACCCAATTCTAAGTAACAGTAATTTTTTCAACAAATCACAAAGTCACTGATAGAATAGAATACAAAGCATATAACCATAAATATATTAGGGGGAAGTACCATGTCAAAGAAACATCCCGTTATTGTAGTAACTGGGTCATCGGGTGCGGGCACTACCACCGTAAAACGTGCTTTTGAACATGTATTTAGGCGAGAAGGCATTCATGCCGCGGTCGTTGAAGGGGATAGCTTTCACTCTTTGAATCGCCAAGAATTTAAAGTAGCCGTCAAAAATGCTGAGGCGCAAGGCAATAATCATTTTAGTCACTTTGGCCCTGAAGCGAACCATTTCGATAAGATTGAAGAATTGTTCGAAACGTATGGCAAATCAGGCACAGGTAAAAAACGCTATTACATCCATAACCCCACAGAAGCTGCAGAGCAAAATGCACGGCTTGGTACGCAATTAAGCGCAGGGGAATTTACCCCATGGGAAGACTTGCCAGCCAATAGCGATGTCCTGTTTTACGAAGGCCTACACGGCATGGTTAAAACTAACGAGGTTGACCTACCTAAGCATGTCGATTTAGGTATAGGGGTAGTGCCTGTCATTAATTTAGAGTGGATTCAAAAAATTCATCGGGATAGCTCAGAGCGTGGCTATTCAGCGGAAGAGACCGTCGATACGATACTCAGACGCATGCCCTCTTACATCAATTATATTGCGACGCAATTCTCTAATACTCACATCAACTTTCAGCGCGTGGCCATTGTCGATACGTCTAATCCCTTTGTTATGCGTGACATCCCAACATTAGACGAAAGTTTCGTGATTATTCGCTTTCGCGATCCTGGTATGGCAGATTTTCCGTATTTAGTATCGATGCTTAATAATTCATTTATGACGCGTCGCAATACGATTGCCGTGCCTGGCGGGAAGATGGGTCTAGCCATGGAAATTATTTTAGCACCACTGATACATGATCTCATGCGCAATCGTTAAATTTTAATTAAGCGTTACATCAAGCCGATCAATTGATCGGCTTTTTTTGAACCTCAGTCACGCTCGTCAATTTTCGCATTCTCCGCACAGCATGATATTCTGTCAGCCTTTTCAACAAGAGCATTCATCATGAACACAACAGAAACCTTTATTCCTAGTAAAGATGCCTCATTAGAATCATCCATTAGCACTTTGCAAGGCAAACTGAAGGCCTTAGGTATTCATGTGGAAGAGAAATCATGGCTCAACGAGATTGAAGGTATTTGGTCTGTGCACGTGATTGACAAAGATTGCACCCGCTTATTTACCAACGGCAAGGGCGCATCAGAATTGGCCGCTCGCGCTAGCGCCCTAGGCGAATATTTTGAGCGTTTAAGCACCAATTACTTTTGGACCCATTTTTACTTAGGCGACACCATTGCCAATAAAGACTTTGTGCATTACCCCAATGAGCAATGGTTTAAAATCAAGGGCGATCAATGGCCTAAAGAACTACTCACCCCAGAATTACAAAAATTCTACAATCCAGAAGGCGGTGCACTGGCCAGTCAATTGATTGATCTTAATTCAGGTAACACTGAGCGTGGCATTTGCGCTATTCCTTATCAACGATTGCGTGATAATAAAACGGTGTTATTTCCAGTGAATTTAATTGGCAATTTGTATGTCAGCAACGGTATGAGTGCCGGCAACACACTCATGGAGGCGCGTACGCAAGCGCTGGCAGAGATTTTTGAGCGCGACATTAAGTTCCGTATCATTCGTGATGGTATTTGCCTGCCAGACGTGCCAGAAGAGGTCATCAATCGATATCCACGCATTGCCGCAGGCATTAAAGGCTTACGTGACGCTGGCTATGGTATTTTAGTCAAAGATGCCTCACTAGGCGGGCAATATCCAGTGATGAATGTGACCTTATTACACCCTGAAGACCAAGGCTGTTTTGCTAGCTTTGGCGCACATCCGCGCTTTGAAGTGGCATTGGAACGCGCATTAACTGAGCTACTTCAAGGTCGCGCCATTGATAGTTTGAAAGGTTTTGTCGCCCCAGGGTTTGATATGGAAGAAATCGCCGACTCGCAAAATTTAGAAATTCATTTTGTCGACTCTAGCGGTGTAATTAGCTGGGAATTTTTACGTAGCACACCCGACTACGCCTTTGTCGATTGGAACTTTGGTACGACCACGCAGGAAGATTACGACTGGTGCGTTAATACTATCCACAATAGTGGTCACGATATGTACATTGCCGACTTTACCCATCTAGGCGTTTACGCTTGTCGTATTTTTGTACCAGGCATGAGTGAAATTTACCCTGTGGAAGAATTGCAATGGGAAAATAATACCGTAGGCAATTTGGTCCGCCCTTTTGCCATTAGATTACCTGAACTTAAATCCGCTGAATCTGCTGAATTACTTGAAACTTTGCTTGATCTAGAATTGGCCGATGAACTGCCTGTGACGACCTTAATTGGCCTATGCGCTGACCCTAATACGACTTGGGTTGACTTGCGCGTTGGCGAGCTTAAAACACTTGCGGCGCTCGCTTGCAACAGCATTGACGATATATTAGATGGCTGCGCATGGATTGCACAATTTAATGAACTGGGTGCAGCGCGTGCAAAGGTGTATCGCTGTATTGCTAACTTAGTGCAAATTACTGAAGAATTAGAAAATGGCGACACCCGCTTATTTGAAGCTAATTTAGAACTGATGTATGGCAAAGCTACTGTGCAGCAAGCGCAGGCCTTACTGAACCAAACGGCGCAGTATTTTGGCTTAGGCTTTTTAGGCAGCAATATGGAAGGCAGTAAAATGCACCAACAATTGCTAGCGGCCTATGGCAAGGTATGGAAGCGCTAAGGAGTCTATTGCGATGATCCTTGACACCCTGCACAACGCAGAACGTTATAGCGCATTACATCCCCTATTTTCACAAGTGTTTGCCTTTATGCGCAACACCCCCTTGCAATCGCTTGCAGTTGGGCGACATGCTGTTTTAGGGGATGATGTATTTGCGATTGTGCAACGCGTTGCGGGGCGTACTCGCGATGTTGCGCAGTTAGAATGTCATCGCAAATATATCGATATTCAGTTCGTACTAGAAGGTGTAGATGAAATGGGCTGGAGACCACTCGCCGACTGCCACCAACCCGTGAGCGATTACAGTGTAGATGCCGATATTCAATTTTTCCATGACGCACCCAATGCGTGGATTGCCACGCCCGCGGATTCATTCTGCATTTTTTTTCCAGAAGATGCGCATGCGCCACTCATTGCTCAGCAACACATTCATAAAATAGTATTTAAGGTGGCGGTCAATGTTGGTTAACCAACAGGCCGTTATTGAATGGCGTGATGGCCAGCCTTATGCCAGCGCTTTTCAAGATGTTTATTTTTCTACGGATAATGGTTTACTTGAAACCGACTATGTATTTTTGCAAGGCAATGAATTATTAAATCGTTGGCAATCCCTTAACGCTAACACCTTTACTATCGCCGAAACTGGCTTTGGTACAGGCTTGAACTTTTTATGTGCTGCAAAGCTTTGGCTTGAGACCGCACCTAAAGAGGCCAGATTGCACTTTATCAGTGTAGAAAAGCACCCACTCAGCCTAGTGGAAATCACCACTGCGTTACGTCTATGGCCAACACTTAATGCCTTAAGCGAGCCATTTTTAGCCCAGTATGAACGCTTATTAAACGGCGCAACAAGCATTTTGCTGTTTGATAACCGCATTCAACTCAGCTTGTTAATAGCGGACGCCACTGAGGCCTATCAATCAAACTACGTTGAACACACGAACCTCATCGTCGATGCTTGGTTTTTAGATGGGTTTGCACCGGCAAAAAATCCCGATATGTGGCAAGCCGCACTTTTTAAAAACATGGCATTGCTGTCAAACACAAGTACTACATTCGCCACGTTCACCAGTGCGGGTGCTGTGCGTCGCGCGTTAATGAATGCTGGATTTGTCGTTATCAAGCAATCAGGCTTTGGCAAGAAGCGTGAAATGTTACGGGGGCACTTTGTAGGTGCTAAAGATGATAGTTAATACTGCGATTGTCGTTGGTGGTGGCATTGCTGGCTGTAGCACCGCACATGCGCTGGCTCATCGTGGCATTAAAGTCACCTTACTGGAACGCAACACCGCTATTGCCAGTGAAGCCTCTGGCAATCCACAAGCCATGCTTTATCCACGCTTAAGCGGTGATGATACGGCCAGTCAATTTGCGCTCATGAGCTATTTATATAGCTTAAATTTCCTTAAAACACTGAACCTGAGCCCGGCTGATTTTAACGTTTGCGGCATGTTGCAACTTGGATTTAATCCTAGAGAGCTCGCACGCATTCAAAAAGTAGCTGCATTTTTTGAATCTGAAGCGTTTGTAAAATACGTTACCGCAGAACAAGCAAGCGTCCTTGCAGGCATTGAACTGATGCACGATGCCATTTATTTTCCTAATGCTGCATGGGTCAATCCACAGCCACTATGTCAGCGCCTCATTGACCATGAAAATATCTCAGTTAAAACATCAATAAGTATAAATAAGTTATTGAAAAATAATGATTTATTTGAAGTTTATTCTAATGATAAGCTCATAGAAAAAGCCGATATCATCATCATTGCAAATGCCAATGAAGCGAAAAATATGGGGTTATCTTTGCCCCTCAAAACACAAGCAGTCCGCGGTCAAGTAAGTATCGTTAATGCTAGCGCGATGAGCACGCCACTTAAATTAATTGTATGCAGTGATGGTTACTTAAGCCCCGCTAGTCATGCGCAGCATTGCTTGGGCGCAACCTTTTCAACAGACGCTATGGATTTGAGCATTGATGAATTAGACCATCAGGCTAATCTAGTAAGACTCAAAAGCTATTCAATGGGCTTGTATGAAAATCTTAAAGACAATATTTGTGATGGCCGCGTTTCATTGCGATGTAGCACTTCCGACTATTTTCCCTTAGTGGGTGAGTTGCTAGAAGGCAGCGCGCTCATATCAAGACCGCCTCGCCCTAACGCCACAGCAACATCATTGCCTTGGATAAAAGGCCTGTATA
Organism: uncultured Pseudomonadota bacterium; assembly: GCA_903833595.1. Lineage (GTDB taxonomy): Bacteria > Pseudomonadota > Gammaproteobacteria > Burkholderiales > Methylophilaceae > Methylotenera. The sequence goes on along the minus strand of CAILFU010000244.1, from coordinate 4,197 downwards.
TCAATGTTGCACATGGGAGTCGCGGCTTCACCAGCGCACCACTATGTGCAGCGCTACTTGCGAGCTTCATCTGTCACGACAATCTACCGATGTCAGATGAGTTAGCGGGTTTATTAAATCCCAACCGTTTTCTATTACGAAAATTAGGCTTAAAAAGATTGGCTAGAATGCTTGCCACATCAAGTACTACTAACATTAACAAACCTATTTCGAGTTAAAATTAAACCATGCCGCAAGCCCACTACCTTAATGCACTCAATCTATATCGCAAGGGCGACTTAGCCCTAGCTGAGCAGTCGCTTAAAGAAGTGTTAGCCTTGCAGGCGAAGCATGCTGAAGCATTGCATCTACTGGGCATTATTTGCTATCAAAGCAATCGTGTGGCTGAAGCGGCGCAATATCTACAACAGGCACTTAGCATCGCGCCACGTAATGTAGATTATTTAAATAATTATGGACTCGCCTTACGGGCTAGCGGGCAGCATGACGCCGCCTTAAAAGGCTTTCAGCAAGCACTTAGCATTCAAGCGAAAGATTTAGATATCCAACTTAATATCGCAAATACGCTACTCACACTTAATCGATTTGAAGAAGCAGCCACTTATTACCGTCGCCTGCTGCAGATATTTACCAAGCAAAATAATGCCACCCAAGGCAGTGTGCGGGCTGCACTATGCCATTGCCTAACGAGGCTAGGCAATCAAGCACAATTGACGGGGCACTATTTACAAGCAGAAACATGCTTTCAGGAAGCATTAGTGCATAGCGCAAAAAACGATGTAGAAGATGCGGCGCTACATTACAACTTGGCCAACGCACAGCGAGAACTCGGTAAAACGACCGACGCAGCCCTGCACTATCAAAAGGCGGTTCAGTTAAACCCTCACGATGCCGATATTTATAACAATTTAGGTAATGTTCAGCGAGAATTAGGTCAATTGGATTTAGCCATTGAGAGTTACAAAAAAGCGCTCTCAATTAACCCCAAGCTCTATCATGCAAAAGTGCATTTGGTACACCAAAAACAACATTGTTGTGACTGGTATGGCTTGCAAGATGATATTAATGAAATTCGTCAGTGGCTAGAAACTGCGCCGGAAGCACAAATATCGCCCTTTGCATTTTTAGCGATGCCTGGCACGACTGCGGCAGAACAAAAAATATGTGCTGATCATTGGCTTAATAATCGTTATGCAAGCCTCATTGCACAAAGCCCGCTACTCAATTTTAAATACGACTTGCTAGATAAAAAGCCAAAAATAAAAATTGCTTATTTATCAGCAGATTTTAGATTGCACCCGTTGGCATTTTTAGTGACTGAATTAATAGAACGACACGACAGAAGTCAATTTGAAATTATCGCTTTCTCATACGGCGTTAACGACCATTCTAGCGCCAGAGCGCGCTTAGAAGACGCCTTTGATCAATTTTATGACATCCGAAACTTATCTGAAATTGAGGCTGCTCAAAAAATTAATGCCTGTCATATTGATATATTGATTGATTTAACAGGTTTTACTCAAACCAGTCGCAGCGGCATTGCTGCATTAAGGCCCGCGCCGATTAATGTTAGCTGGCTTGGCTTTCCTGGTACGATGGGTGAGATTGCAACTGTCGCACCGACAGGCAAACAAGCCTTATTTGATTATCTATTAAGTGATGCCTTTATTAGCCCTGCAGGTAGCGCAGGACGCTATGCCGAACAATTAGCCTTATTACCCCATTGCTACCAAGCGAATGATAGTCAGCGGCCTGTCGGCAAAGCCCCTACTCGAGCCAGTTGCAACCTGCCAGAAAGCGCGTTTGTTTTTTGCTGCTTTAACCAAACATTTAAAATAACCCCTGATATTTTTGCTGTATGGCTACGCATACTTAAAACCACACAAAATAGCGTGCTTTGGCTATTAGATTGCAACCGTTGGGCAAAACAAAACTTAATAGCGGAGGCGTTAGCGCAAGGTTTGAGTGCTGACAGGCTAATTTTTGCCCCTAGAATTGCAATTGCAGACCATCTAGCGCGGCATACCCATGCCGATTTATTTTTAGATACACGACCTTACAATGCCCATACCACTTGTAGTGACGCCCTATGGATGGGGTTGCCGGTATTAACCTGTGTAGGTGATACTTTTTCAGCACGTGTTGCAGGTAGTTTATTGCATACTGCCAACTTAACTGAATTGATTACATATTCCCTGCAAGATTATGAAAATAAAGCACTTTATTTTCATAAAAATCGTGATATCTTAGCAACAATCAAGCAAAAATTATTGGCCAGTAATAAACAATCCGTGCTGTTTAATACGCAAGATTTTGCCCTATCATTAGAAACGATTTATCAATCTATGTGGCAGCGCTATTTAGATCAGCAAAACACTAAGGGTGACGCTAAAGAATAGTGCAAAAATTTATGATAAAGTCATACTGAGAATTAATTCATTATCGATAGGATTTAACATGGCGGCAATCGACATTAGTCCAATTTTAAAATTCATGCTGGATAAAGGGGGGTCAGACCTTTTTTTTAGCACTGGCTCAGCGATTCATATTAAGGTGGAGGGCGATACCCTACCGATTAATGCGCAAATTATGAAACCCGGCATGATTAAAGAAATTGCCTATTCTTTAATGAGTGCCGATCAAGTAAAAGAATTTGAAACCACGCTAGAATGTAATTTCGCTATTGATAAGCAAGATATTGGTCGTTTTCGTATTAATACATTTAGGCAACGGGGTGAAGTGGGTATGGTCATCCGCCATATCAAAACGACCATCCCCTCTATTGATAGCCTAGGGTTGCCCAACACATTAAAAGATTTGATTATGCGTAAGCGTGGTCTAATTTTAGTGGTCGGAGGCACTGGGTCTGGCAAAAGCACTACCTTGGCATCTATGATTGATTATCGCAACGAAAATGCCAATGGTCATATTGTCACCGTTGAAGATCCTTTGGAATTTATACACACCCATAAGAAATCAATCGTTGATCAACGTGAGGTAGGCATTGATACTTTATCTTTTGAAAACGCCCTTAAAAATGCCATGCGCCAAGCACCCGATGTGATTCTGATTGGTGAAGTACGTGATATGGAAGGCATGAAAAACGCCATGACCTACGCAGAAACAGGTCATTTATGTCTAGCCACTTTACACGCCAATAACGCTAACCAAGCGCTAGAACGTGTGATTTCATTTTTCCCTGAAGAGGCTAAAGCGGGCTTGCTCCTTGGCATGTCCATGAACTTAGTGGCCATTGTTTCTCAGCGTTTAATTCCAGGCAAGCTAAGCAAGCGCGTTGCCGCCACTGAAATCATGATTAATACACCCTACATCGCGGAACTTATTCAAAAACAAAAACTGGGTGACATCAAAGATACCATGGCCGATAACAATGATATTGGCATGACTACCTTCGATCAAGCACTCTTCAAATTGTTTAGTAATGGTAAAATTGATGAAGATAATGCACTAGCAAATGCTGACTCACGCAATGATTTGTCGTTAAAAATACGCTTCGCCGCTGAAGGTACGCGCAGCAGTAGTAGTTAGTCAGCTTGTTCACTCGCAGCAAATATTGCTGCAAACACAATTAAACTACCCCCTACCCACTCATTGAGTGCCATCGTCTCATGCGCTAAATAATAAGAGGCGATTGCGGCAACTACCAGCTCAAATAAAAAGATCACAGATGCGCGCGTGGCTGGGATTTTCGTCACGCCATATTGCACTAATAAGGTTGCCGCCAAAAGCAATATGGCAATTAAAACGATTACGAACCAGTGAGTGGCTGTTAGCACATTAGGACTTGGGAATACGCCATGATTTAATAGGATATAAAACAACGACATTACCAACACACCAACCCATACTGCAAAAGATTTTGCACGAATGCTTAAATGCGTGGATCGCCGAGTAATGACGTTCGTCAAAGAAAAGCCTATGCCAGAAGATAATGCCAGCCATTCTGCTGTGTTTTTTGGCAAAGGCAAGCTACTGACTTGCGGGTTATACAACATCGTAAAAGCACCTATTAAAGATACCGCAATAGCAATATAGCCCTTTACACTGGTTTTTTCTTTTAACCAAAAATGCGCCAGCATTAATGTCCATAAGGGGGATAAATAAAACAACAACATGACGCGCATGACCTCACCATCAATGACGGCAAGCACATACGCTAAATTAGTCCAACCAGCC
>CAILFU010000243.1 GCA_903833595.1 uncultured Pseudomonadota bacterium | reverse complement strand
TGCGAATGGCGCTAAAATTGAAGTTTAAAAAACTCATTTGTTTTTAATGTGTGTTTTAGAGCAGTAGAAGTTATTTGCAACTAAATAAGCTTCCGATCTAGGTAAGTGCACTTTACAAGTGGCACACTGCACCATATCTTCGGTTGTTTGGCTATTCTCAATGTTGTCATGACTGGTAGTTTCAGTTTTGTTTGTTTTTTGGCTATCAATGTTAGCAATATATTGCTTGAAAAAATAAATCGCCAACCAAACAATCAACCCCAAAAAAAATAATCGCCACATAATCTACTTTATCCAAAGAATGAATTGATTAGATTGTAACTAATTCTAAGTTCTATTCAAAACATTACCTTGTTACATTTATTGGCATTGTAGCTATTGCTATTCCATTATATTGTGGCCAACTTAAAATAAGTGAAAAAATAAACCTGATATACTGAAGATTCAATATGCAGTCATTTATAATCAATCAATTAGTACTCAATAATCAGCGCAATGGCCACTAGTAGAGAGCTCTCTGATTTTCTTGTTGCAGTAGAACGTCGTGCATTTAAGCAGACTGCATATGCTGTGCGTGACGATCATGCAGCACTGGATATTGTGCAAGATGCGATGATGAAGCTTGCCGAAAAGTACGGTGATAAACCTGTAGCGGAATTACCCTTGCTTTTTCAACGTATCTTACAAAATACTATGCGAGATTTTTGGCGTAGGCAAAAGGTACGTAATTTATGGACAAGCTTGTTGTCTTCATTTGGCAGTAGTATCGATGGAGAAGATCGCGACCCATTAGACACGATAGATGTTGAAGATGATAGCGACGAGCCATCTGTCCTGCTTGAGCGAAGGCAGACGATAAAATTGATTGAAAGTGCATTAAAAAAGCTTCCAATACGTCAACGAGAAGCCTTTGTGTTACGTTATTGGGAGGATATGGATGTGGCTGAAACGGCAAATATCATGGGCTGCTCTGATGGTAGTGTAAAGACGCACTGCTCACGTGCAGTTCACGCTTTGGCTACAGAATTGAAAAAGCAGGGTTTAGATAAATTAGGCCTATCACGCTTAATGATAAGCAACCAAAGCTCAGGAAGTTAGGGGGTGAGCAATGACAAGAAATAAAAGTATAAATAATAAATTAGACAATAACCATCCGGAAGCTAATCTTACGATGGATGAGCAATTGGCATGTTTAGCTACAGATTTATTGAATGATCATTCACAGCATTTAAATGCGACCACTTTGCAACGCTTGTCTGTGGCGCGCGATTTGGCGGTCAATAAATTAATCGCACGTCAAACACAAGCTGTAGGCATCAATCAGTCAGGCAATGTATTGCATTGGTTAGGCGATGGCTTTAATAGCTATTTTGAGCAACATCGTATGATGTCTAGTTTGATTATTGTAGCTGCAATTTTACTGACTTTTTTTGCAGCACAACAATTTAACGTGGATAAAAACTTAGAGCATAGTGATGCATTTTTGTTGGCTGCAGAATTACCACCAGAAGCATTTGCAGATAAAGGGTTTGATACATGGCTAGTTTC
>CAILFU010000242.1 GCA_903833595.1 uncultured Pseudomonadota bacterium | reverse complement strand
TTTTTCTTTTTTGGCGCATCTTGAATAGGGTTTTGAGTAGGTGAATTCATGACTACTTTTCTCCTTTAAATAATTCATCTAACTTTTGTTCAAAGGCGTGGTAGCCTAAATGCTCGTAGAGCTCGGCACGGGTTTGCATTAAACCAATCACGTTTTGTTGAGTACCGTCTTTACGCATCGCCTGATACACTTTGAGTGCAGCTTGGTTCATGGCACGGAAAGCAGAAAGTGGGTAGAGCACCATGCTGACATCCGCCGTACGTAATTCATCTACGGTAAATAATGGTGTGCTACCAAACTCGGTAATATTGGCCAATACCGGTACTTTGACAGCGGCAGCAAATTGTTTGTACATGCTTAAATCTGTCATAGCCTCTGGGAATATCATGTCGGCACCCGCTTCTACGCAAGCACAAGCCCGATCAATCGCTGATTGCAAGCCCTCAACTGCAAGTGCATCAGTACGCGCCATGACAACAAAGTCTGCATAGGGTTTTGCATCGACGGCGGCTTTAACGCGGTCCACCATTTCATCTAAACTCACGATAGCTTTGTTCGGGCGGTGACCACAGCGTTTAGCACTGACTTGGTCTTCAATATGAACCGCTGCAGCGCCAGCTTTAGCAATACTTTTTATACTTCGAGCGATATTAAATGCACCCCCCCAGCCTGTATCAATATCCACTAATAACGGCGTATCTACTGCATCGGTAATGCGACGCACATCAATTAATACATCTTCTAAGGTTGAGATTCCTAAATCGGGTAAACCGAGTGAGCCAGCAGCAACACCACCGCCAGACAAGTAAAGGGCTTTAAAGCCGGTTTGGGTGGCGAGCATGGCATGATATGCATTGATTGCGCCAATAATTTGTAGCGGTTTTTCGGCCTTAAGCGCCGCGCGAAAACGTGCGCCAGCTGAAGCTGCTTGTGTCATATTGAATACCTAAAAAAATAAACTGAAAACTAACTAAAAAATGCCTGCATTGCATCGGCTTGAATAGCCACTTTGGTGAGCTTGGCTTTTTGTAAAATTTCCCAAAAATAACGGTAAGTTGCTCGATCGTGAAGCTCGCCATCGTACTGGATGGGACCCCAATCAGCCTTTTGCGCGGCCAATAAAATGTTGGCACCATCTTGCACTTCGTCAAAATTGGGCTTCATGGCATCGACAATGGCTTCTATTTGCGTAGGATAAATACTCCACATACGTAAAAAGCCAAATTCATTACGGGCGCGTGAGGCGTCTGAATGCGTTGTTTCTACATTTTTAAGATCTAACGTCACGTTATGTGCTGGCACAACACCATTGGCCAGAGCCGCTGCCACTAATTCAGCTTTGGCGCGAGCTAATAATCGATGCTCAAATTGTCCAGGGCTTCGCATAGCTGAAGCTGGAATCGCGCCGTGATGACCGCTGACAAAATCCATTAAGCCAAAATCTAGCACTTGTAGCCATGGTAATGTGGCAATTTCATGCACTGCTTTTAAAGCCCCATGTGTTTCAATCAGAATATGCACTGGAATTTCACGCTGAATACCATGAAAAGTAGCGACTTTTTGAATGTAGGCAATCATCTCACTTGCTTGAGCATATGTCGTACATTTTGGTATGGTGATATAGCTTAAAACATGGCCAGCACCGCCGACCAAAATATCGACATCTTGTTTCCAAGCAGGGTGCGTGTAGTCGTGAATACGCGCGCCTGCCATGTGATGTTTGTTTTCAGCGCTGGTTAATACACGCACGATCATGGCGGCATGGTCGCGCTCTTGTCCAGCTTGTGCGCCATCTTCACAGTCACAGGTAATGTCAAACACCGGACCAACCGTGTCTTGCATAGCCAGTGCTTTAAGAATTAATTTTTCACTGCCTGCAAAATGTTCACAGGATGGAATAATCGGAAATGATTTTTCTCCGCTAAACAAGGCTTCGCTAGGGTGAACCAATCGTTGTGTTGTAGCCATAATATCGTCCTAATACTTTAATTAAACTGGTTTGCGTGGCATAAGTACGGTGTAATCTAGGTCTAGC
>CAILFU010000241.1 GCA_903833595.1 uncultured Pseudomonadota bacterium | reverse complement strand
TCCATATTTAAAGCGGGCTTGGTCGATATGAATTCGTTTGATGTAATGTTGTTTGTCTGCCAATATAAAACAGTCTTTAGCATGCTTTGCTGATTGATTAGTTTGATACACAATCATCTTATGGCTGTAAATAGTCAGTAATTTTAATAGTTTTGGGCATTTGCTTTGGAAATACGTAGTATCTTGCAAAATGATTGTTAGATGGCTGTTGGGGCTCTTATTTAAAAACTGTTGAAATAGATTTAATTTTTGATTACTTGCAAAATCTCCATGGCTTAGGTCTTGGTCAAAAATGAGTAGTTCATGCTGTGCGCTTGATAAAATAATATTAATGGCTTCGGCGTAGAGCTCTTCACCAACAAGAATTTGGTCTGGAATGAGTGTTGTATTGTTATTCATATCTTTCTGATGTCCTGATGTTAATCATTTATGCTAAAAGATTAAATGTAGGTAACCAGCAATATACCAATCATAGAGTTGTTGTAATAGTATTGAATCTATCGATGGATAGGCTTTTAAATCCTCGGCAACAATACTTCGATTATCAGCAAGTATTTTTAATATAGTTGCTGATTCACCAGTGAAATTTACCATCTCACCATTTAAAAAGAAATCATCGTCAGAGAATAGCATTAAGCTTTTTAGGTCAAGCGCGATACCGATAGTTGTCATTTTTTCAGAAAAAGCACGTAAAGCTATTTTTTTATTAGCATCAAAAACGACGTCTGGCTTGGGGTCTGAAAGATAGGTGCCTAGAAATTCTGAAACCATTTCATCAGACCATTTAATTTTCTGTAAATTTTCACTGACCGTATGAATCATTTTCTTGCCGATTTCAGCAGGGTGTAGTTGCAAAGTTAAATCAGCATCTTGATAAATGCCATCAAGTACAAGCTGGTCTTGATTCAACTTATCCTGCATAAAACCTAAAAACTCGGTGGCAAGTTCTTGATTCTTTGGGGCACGAAAACCAATGGAATAGGTCATACAATCTTTACCGCCGTCTGATACAGCGATACCCCAATGCGCAAGATGAGGTGGTAAATACAGCATATCTCCTGCCTCTAGTAGCCATTCTTGCGCGGTGTCAAAATTCTTTAAAATGCGTAAGGGCGCGCCTTCAACTAAAGTTAAGTCAGATTGCTCACTAATGCGCCAAATTCGCTTACCTTGACCCTGCAATAGAAACACATCATAGCTATCAAAGTGTGGTCCTACGCCGCCGCCGTCAGGGGCATAGCTGACCATGAGATCATCAAGTCGTGCATGTGGAATAAAGTCAAATTGTTGCAACAGTGCAGATGCTTCTGGTAAGTAATGATTGACACTTTGTACTAATAATGTCCAGTTATGTTCTTTGGATGGCTTCTCCGGTAACTTTGCAAAATCATCATCATCAAAAGGACCATGATGCGCATGCCATTCCCCTTTAATATACTCAACAATGCGCGATTGCACATCGTCCTCACAAGCTAAACCAGCTAATTCTTCTGGACTCAACAAGCTCTCAAAGTTGGGGATTGCATTTTTAATCAGCAAGGGTTTTTTTTGCCAATATTCAGCCAAAAATTGGCTAGGAGTAAGACTATTTAATAACAGTAGTGGTGTATTCATAATGCAATTTTAATCTCATTTTCTCAAGATGTATCAATAATAAAAGCGCTAATTAATTGCTCTGATATACAACTATGTATATAGTTAAGGCCATAAAGATAAGGTCTAATTTTAATAAATTGAGGAGATTTTTAAAATGAATAAGCCGTCTGATGTGAAAACTTTTCATGGGGGTTGCCCACATGATTGTCCAGATACCTGTTCTATGGTCTATACGGTTAAAGATGACAAGCTCATATCAGTCACGGGCAACACCGAACACCCCATGACGCGTGGCGGCTTATGCGTTAAGTTGAAAGATTATGAGAAACGTCATTATCACCCTGACCGCCTGCTTTACCCTCTCAAAAGAACAGGTACTAAGGGCAGTAAACAGTTTAAGCGCATTACTTGGAATGAGGCGTTGGACGAAATCAGCACGAAGTGGAAGGCTATTATAGCCACAGATGGTCCACATGCCATTATGCCTAACAGTTATTTGGGTAATCAAGGCTTGGTGCATGGTTTAAACGGCGGGGATGCATTTTTTAATCGTATGGGTGCTACCGTGTGTGAGCGTACCTTTTGTGGAGAAGGGTCATGTACCGCATGGCTATTGACCGTTGGCCCTACCGCTGGGGTTGATCCTGAAAGCTTCAGTCACTCAAAGTATATTGTTATTTGGGCCTGTAACTCAGTAAGCACTAATTTACATCATTGGCACATTATTCACGAAGCACAAAAACGTGGTGCAAAAGTGGTGGTGATTGATTCCTATGCTTCGAAAACTGCCAAAGAAGCTGATTGGCATATTGCCCCTAAGCCTGGTACTGAT
>CAILFU010000240.1 GCA_903833595.1 uncultured Pseudomonadota bacterium | reverse complement strand
CGGGGTCATGCTGAACTCGTGCTTAAAGCCGAGGATCATATACGGCGCTTAAGTCACACCAGCTTACTCATTACCGATAGCCATGGCATTCACTTTTTGGTGCGTGATATTGACCTGTTAGACAAACACAGCCGTAGGCTATTAGATAGATTTTTGTAGCACTATCCTAAATTAACTGCACCATAAAAAAGGCTTACAGATTAACTCTGTAAACCTTTTGTCTTAAGCGCTCTGATTGCATCAACTCATCAAATGAAAAGTTGATGCCTTATCAAAAAGCTTACATCATACCGCCCATGCCGCCCATACCACCCATATCACCACCGCCCATTGATGGACCGTCTTCTTTAGGTAATTCAGCTACCATACAGTCAGTCGTTAGCATTAAGCCAGCTACTGAAGCCGCATTTTGTAATGCAGAACGTGTTACTTTAGTTGGATCAAGAATACCCATCTCAATCATATCGCCGTAAGTTTCGTTTGCAGCGTTATAACCATAGTTGCCTTTACCCGCTTCTACGTTATTAACTACTACAGACGGCTCAACACCAGCGTTTTGAACGATTTGACGTAATGGCTCTTCAACCGCACGCAATACGATTTTCACGCCTGCATCTTGGTCATGGTTATCGCCTTTTACTTTAGCAATAGCTGCGCGTGCACGAATTAACGCAACACCACCACCCGCAACAATACCCTCTTCAACCGCTGCACGTGTTGCGTGTAAAGCATCTTCTACGCGCGCTTTTTTCTCTTTCATTTCGATTTCAGTGGTCGCGCCAACCTTGATCACTGCAACACCACCGGCTAATTTAGCCACGCGTTCTTGCAATTTTTCACGGTCATAGTCACTGCTTGCTTCTTCAATTTGTGTTTTGATTTGAGCAATACGTGCTTTGATGTTTGCTTCAACACCATGGCCATCAATGATAATCGTGTTCTCTTTACCTACTTCAATGCGTTTAGCTTGACCTAAGTTTTCAAGTGTAACGTTTTCAAGTTTCAAGCCTACTTCTTCAGCAATCACGGTACCGCCAGTCAGCATAGCAATATCTTCTAGCATCGCTTTACGACGATCACCAAAACCAGGTGCTTTAACCGCTGTTGTTTTCAGGATACCGCGGATGTTGTTCACCACTAATGTCGCTAAGGCTTCGCCATCAACGTCTTCAGCAATAATCAATAATGGACGACCAGATTTAGCCACTTGCTCTAAAGTTGGTAGTAAATCACGGATGTTTGAGATTTTTTTATCATGTAATAACACGAAAGGGTTATCTAACAAGGCAATTTGACGCTCTTGGTTGTTGATAAAGTATGGTGACAAATAGCCACGGTCAAACTGCATCCCTTCAACTACGTCCAATTCGCTTTCTAAGCCAGAACCGTCTTCAACAGTAATAACACCCTCTTTACCTACTTTGTCCATCGCATCAGCAATGATTTTGCCGATTGTTTCATCAGAGTTTGCAGAGATTGAACCTACTTGAGCGATTTCTTTACTTGTTGTACATGGTTTTGATTGTGCTTTTAAATCAATAATCGCTGCAGCAACTGCTTTATCAATGCCACGTTTTAAATCCATTGGGTTCATACCAGCAGCAACAGATTTCATACCCTCACGAATAATCGCTTGCGCTAAAACTGTTGCAGTTGTTGTACCATCACCTGCGATATCAGAAGTTTTTGAAGCCACTTCTTTTACCATTTGTGCGCCCATGTTTTCGAATTTGTCTTTTAATTCGATTTCTTTAGCGACTGAAACGCCATCTTTAGTGATGGTTGGTGCGCCAAATGAGCGCTCTAATACAACGTTACGGCCTTTAGGGCCTAATGTTACTTTAACTGCGTTAGCAAGAATGTTTACGCCGTTAGTCATTTTTTGGCGAACTTCATCACCAAATCTTACGTCTTTTGCTGCCATTTAAATTCTCCTGGTATTTCTTAATTTGATTGAATATGCATCAAGCGATAAATTTGTTGAAATTATTCAACAATCGCCATAATGTCTTCTTCGCGCATGACCAATAGCTCTTCGCCATCAACTTTTACAGTTTGACCCGCGTATTTACCGAACAATACTTTATCGCCAACTTTAACGTCTAAAGCGATTACTTTACCGCTTTCATCACGCTTGCCTGAACCTACAGCTTGGATAACACCTTGATCTGGTTTTTCTGTTGCGCTATCTGGAATCACAATGCCAGATGCTGTCGTGCGCTCTTCTTCTGAGCGTTTTACGATGACGCGATCGTGTAAAGGACGAATTTTCATACAATTTCTCCAAAATTAAATCAAAAAATTAAATGCTAAGGGACTAAATAAAACTAATCTTATAAAGCTAAATAATACAGAGCGAGTGCGATTTTAGCACTCAAACCCTTAGAGTGCTAGTTATTGGGTCACTAAGCGATATTTCAAGATTAAACTTAGAAAAAATTTAACAAAAATTTATGTACACCTACTGATTACCATTTAAAATGAGCTTATGTCTGAAAATGAATCAGCAATTGAACAAATTAATCTTGGCTACAATGAGCAAGAAGATCGCTTATTACTAAAAGTGGGCCTTGCTGACAAAACGGAAGTAGCAGTATGGATTACGCGACGTGTATGTAAATCTATATATGGTTCGCTACAAAGTGCTACTAGCTCGCTACTGCCTACCACCACTCAATTTGCTGCACCTACCATCACTACGCCTGACGATAAAAATCAAGCCATTGATAGTTTTATACGTGAATCAGATGATCAAAAAAAGATTGAAAACCTAGACTTTAAATCAGAATATATCACCGATCGACAAGCGCGCTCAGAAGCCCCCATGCTAGCGGTGCAATGTATGATTGTAAGCATCGGAAACTTACCCCCTTATTTAGAGTTGCAATGCACGAATGGCCAATCTGTCAAAATGGCACTCACCAATGAATTGGTCCATGCACTCACCAGCATGATGCAATTAGCCACCCGTGAAGCTGGCTGGGATTTATTGATAGCCGCAGACAACACGCAAGTGAATATCCACGCATCCACACAAACGCTACATTAAACGCACGCTTTAAGACCGTGCAACACTCAAAGAGAAAGCCACTATGACTGATTTACCTAAATGCCCAAAATGCAGTTCTGAATATACTTACGAAGATGGCGACATGTATGTCTGCCCAGAATGTGCACATGAATGGTCCAAAGATGCGACTGCTGAAAATGCGGACGATGCCAAAGTCATACGTGATGCTAATGGCAATGTGCTGCAAGATGGCGATACCATTACCGTGATTAAAGACCTTAAAGTTAAAGGCTCTTCACTGGTGGTTAAAGTGGGTACCAAAGTCAAAAATATCCGTCTAGTCGAGGGCGACCACGATATAGACTGCAAAATCGATGGCATAGGTGCGATGAAGCTAAAATCAGAGTTTGTGAAGAAAGTGTAGTTTTTCTAGGGGCGCATTAATTTGCCCCCTACCCTCTATTGACGCTTATCAAAGAAATGTACCACTTGCGGCTGCGGCAGATTGAGCACCGGCTTACGTATCTTGCCCATCACATGCATTTCACAGGGCTTGCAATCAAACTTGAGGGTAAACCTGTCGTTTCCATTAATTAAGGTCATCGGCTCCGCCGTCACCGTACCCTGCACCCCAATCACCCCTTTCGCTTCTTTTGGGCATAAGCCATGGCTAAAACGTAAGCAGTGCTTGGTAATCATCAACGGCACTTCGTCCAACTCTTTGTTAGCTTCATAAGCCGCCGCAATCATTTTTACGCCATGTTTTTCGTAAAACTGCCGTGCCTTTTTGTTATATACATTGGCTAGATAACTCAAGGTATCTTCAGGATAAATAGCCGATGACTGGGCTTTAGCTCGAAGTGACGGGCGTTGATACCCATGATCACGTGCGTGCTGTAATTGCTCAATCGCGTCGCGTCGCAAACCATTCACAATAGAGGCTGGTACGAACCATGGCTGAGCGGTTTTAAGTGCTATCGCTTCAGCCACAAAATCTGTATTGCCCAGTTTGGCTAAGTTTTCATGTAAGCTAGCCTGTGATTTTTCCATATTATCTGCAAGCTGTTTTTCGGCGTGGCAATGAACCGTTACCTTAAAGCCAGCTTCATCGGTCACGGTCAGTGAAAAGCCCGTGTCTGTTTCTGCAAACACCATCATCAACGCAATTTTTCGCTGTGAAGAATCCTTCTCCAGCAGGCGCATAAAGGCATGGTCACGGTTACGATAAACCGCCATGCCACGACGCATATCAAGCGGCATTTCATTGGGGTAAAGTTTTGTGCCCACCACCGTATTCACACGTAAGCCTACTAATTCTTTGTGCACATCAAAAAAACAGATGCCATCACCATTATGTAGCTGCACCTCAGTATCCACTTCAAAATAGTCATGCCCTACTTTGCTGACCTTGCCCAAGGCTTCGCCTGAAAATTTAGGCGTATCAAAGGCGCCAATATCGGATTGTCGACCATTAGCAAAATAATCTGTCGCACTGCGGTTAAAAGTTTTTTCGGGCTGGGGGTTAAACGTATATTCACAATGCCCATGCGATGATTTTGCCAACTCAGGCGAGTCATGCAAAATTTCATCTAGCAATTGCCGATAATGCGCAGTAGCATTTTTCACATAAGGTAAATCTTTATAACGACCTTCAATTTTAAATGAGCTCACCCCAGCATCAATTAAAGCGCGGAGGTTAGCACTTTGGTCATTATCTTTCATGGATAAAAAATGCTTATCTTTACCAATAATGCGCCCTTTTTGATCCTCTAAGGTAAATGGTAAGCGGCATTCTTGCGAACATTCACCACGATTTGCGCTACGCCCGGTATGGGCGTGACTGATAAAACATTGACCGCTAAACGCCACACATAAAGCGCCGTGAATAAAATATTCTAAGTTGCAAGTGGTGGCCGCTGAAATTTTTTGTATGGTGGGTAAATCTAACTCACGCGCTAACACTAATTGCGAAAATCCAACCTGATCTAAAAATACTGCTTTTTCAACCGTGCGGATATCAGTTTGCGTACTTGCATGTAATTGAATAGGTGGCAAATCCATTTCAAGCAGCCCCATATCTTGCACAATTAGCGCGTCCACTTCAGCTTCGTAAAGTTGCTGAACCAACTCACGAGCGCCTGCCAGCTCGTTATCATGAAAAATGGTATTGAGTGCGACAAACACTTCTGCATGATAGCGATGCGCATGCTTTACCAAATGCGCAATATCCGCCACGTTATTAGGTGCTTTAGCCCTTGCACCAAATGCTGGGCCGCCAATATATACAGCATCTGCACCATGATTAATGGCCTCAATGCCAAACGCTACATTTTTTGCAGGGGCGAGAAGTTCTAGGTGGCGACGAGTTTTTTGCATTGCGCGTGAGTAGACTGTTAGATGAGACTGAATTTTAGACTAAACAATAGCTTATGACGACATTTGATTTATTTGCATAGGAAAAAAGTCGTACAATTCACTCATGAGCAATCAAACGCTATTAAACAGAAGTCTGCAGTCAGTGTGGCACCCTTGCACACAGATGAGGCATCACGAGAATTTCCCGCTAATCCCCATTCAACGAGGCGAAGGGGTTTGGCTTGTTGATGCTGATGGCAAGCGTTATTTAGATGCGGTCAGCTCATGGTGGGTGAATCTATTTGGGCATAATAACCCACGAATTAAAGAAGCCATTAAGTTACAGCTAGATACTTTAGAACATGTGATGCTGGCAGGCTTTACGCATGAACCGGTAGTGAATCTATCTGAAAAACTCGCCAAACTCACTGGTTTAGGTCACGCCTTTTATGCCTCTGATGGCGCGAGTGCGACGGAAATTGCACTTAAGATGAGTTTTCATTATTGGCGCAATACTGGCAAGCTACTTAAAACTAAGTTTATCAGCCTAAAAAATAGCTACCACGGTGAAACGTTAGGCGCACTAGGCGTGACGGATGTGGCAATTTTTAAAGATACCTATGCCCCACTTTTGATGCAATCAGCGCAAATGCCTAGCCCTGATTTTAGACTAAGTGCTGAAGGTGAAACTGCAGAAGATTTTGCGTTGCGCTGTGCCCATGAATTAGAACTATATGTGAACGAACATCATGCCCAACTGGCTGCTTTTATTATAGAGCCCCTTGTGCAATGCGCAGCGGGCATGGCGATGTATCACCCCACTTATTTGCGACGCGCGCGCGAAATTTGTACGCAATATGATGTACATTTAATCGCCGATGAAATAGCCGTAGGGTTTGGTCGTACCGGCACGATGTTTGCCACCGAGCAGGCAAAGGTTACGCCTGACTTTATCTGTTTATCCAAAGGCATTACTGGCGGTTATTTACCCCTATCGGCCGTACTGACCACCGACAAAGTCTACCAAGCGTTTTATGACGACAGTACACTCAAAGGTTTTTTACATAGTCACAGCTACACCGGTAATCCCTTGGCTTGTAGTGCCGCATTAGCCACACTCGCGATATTCGAATCAGACCTTGTGTTAGAAAAAAATAAACAAACAGCGGCTTACTTAAGCAATAAAGCACAAGCCTTTAATACCCTACCCATCGCACATATGCGTCAGCAAGGCATGATTTTAGCGTTTGATGTGCAAACGAATCATACTAAGTTTGCGAGCGCTTGTTATGCTGCTGCGTTAAACCAAGGTCTGTTATTACGCCCCATCGGCAACACCGTCTATTTTATGCCACCGTATACGATTACTGAATCTGAAGTAGATTTCATGATTGATGCAACCTTAGGCGCGCTCAAGCAGGTTTTATGAAAAAACGCCTGATTTATTTTATCCTTTCTCTAGCCAGCCTGACTGCACATGCCGAGTTGCCAAGTGTGGTCGCCGAGGCATTGAAGAAATCAGGTATCCCGCAAGAGAATGTTGCCATCGTGGTGCAAAGTGTCGATAACGCCAACACTGGCCTGATGCATAACGGCGATAAAATTCTTAATCCGGCCTCGGTAATGAAACTTGTCACCAGCAAT
>CAILFU010000239.1 GCA_903833595.1 uncultured Pseudomonadota bacterium | reverse complement strand
TCTTTTGTATGGGCTGATATCAGCAAGGATATTATTAAACACCCACGCATACTCTTAGGATTTTTCGCATTCATCTTGACAATTCCTCTCGCGATAACGTCAAACAAAGCCATGGTGCGTCTTTTAGGGGAACGCTGGAAGCAACTACATCAGCTTGTGTATTTAATCGCAATATTGGGAGTAGTGCATTTTTGGTGGCTCGTTAAAAAAGATATTCGTGAACCATTACTATACGCAATCATATTATTACTGTTGCTTGCTATTAGAATCTATTATAAAAAAGATTCAATAATGACAATGCTCGGAATTAAGATTTAATCAATACATGCCACCAGAAGTGGTGCTTAGTTTTACCATGCGTATCTTCTTAATTTCCTTTTGTTATTTCAGCATAGGGGGCTACTGAATAAGTCGGTTGATTTACTTACTTATTAAATTTTACATAATATACATTATGCGAAGTATATTATATGGCAATTCTAAAATACCCCTACATCCTATGCTCTTAAAACAGCCAGCGCGATAAACATGTCAACTGCCTCACACAAACACCACTATATTTAAAATACACACCTCAATTAACAATTCACTCTATTAATGACGCAATAGGATCGATTATTTTAATACAGCTGAAACAAATACCTTAGACAATATTAAAACAAGCCCACAAGCACTCTACAAACGTAATAATAATTATTATCCTACTTAAAAAAAGAAAATTGCCAATTTATTACAGTTGCCATAATTAGCTGCTATTTTCCTACAATAATCTAAACTGTATAACCAGTAAACTTATACAGTTTGTAGTTATACACCTCAAAAATAATTAGACACTTGACATTTAATCTATCAACTGTACAATTAAACTGTCTAATTCATGATATAAAGGTGTATGTGATGATTACGAGTAAAAGCTTAATTGAACAAACAGGCATATCAAGAGCTACATTGAACAATTATATTGGCTTAGGCTTAGTTATGAAGCCTGAGGTTAAACGCATAGCATCTACACCTGGAGCTGCACTTACTACGATTGGTTACTTCCCTGATTGGACACTAGGCAAGATTAAACAAATTCAATCACTGAAGCAACAAGGCATGTCAATGAATACAATATGCCAGCAGTTGAATGCTGTAAATACAAAACCCTACTCTAATAAAGACCCTGTTAATCTTGAAGATCATATAGCTGAAGATAAAAAATTAATTAAAAATGAATTAACTTCGAATGAGCTTTTAGAAAAGCGTGGCAACAAATTATCTGAAAAGCCATTGAATCTAACAGTAGATAAGATTTTATACCCGGCTTATATGATTAATTATGAGTGCGGTCTAATATGGCTTAATGAAGCAGCGCAACAATTATTTTATGAAAATGCATCAATCCCTGAACGTGCTGAAGATAGATCAATAATCCCCACCCTGCTAGATTGGGTGAAAAATTCGTCTAACGAACAAAAAGAGGCCTTATTTGTAAATCACTTTAATGCAGTAAAACATCGACTTAATAGAGAATCATTATCTAAAAATATTGCGGCTTTAAATCCAATTGATAGAAAATGGCTTGAAAACTGTTACGATCAAGCATTAATCCCTGAAAATTTATTAATACAAGATACATTTTTCTATCATGCTAATATTGGTAATCAACGGGTAGTCGCTATTAGTTTTAGAGAAGGCGTACTTTTCACTTACATTCCAGAAGTCGAAGACGCAAATCAACTCATAAACTGGCTATCTCGGCGAGATTCAGTGATTCGTACTTTACTAAGCCAACAACTTCCAGTCTTAACCCCCCTTGCCGCTATAGTTGCTGATTTACAGAACTCTGTGCGCATTTGTTCAGAACTTCCACCCGATGAATACTTTCAATTGATTAATGAAATTTGGTCGACACTAGACCCAATTTTCAGAAAATATTACGGCACCTACGGTAAGCATACTGGTGATGGAATGGTCTATTACTTCTTTCCACAACCAGATCAAAACTATCTCATGAATGCGATTTTATGTGCGTGTGAAATTCGAGAAGCCATGAAAAAAATCACTCACAACTGGGCAATTAAAAAGGGATGGTCAAACCAACTCTATATGAATATCGGCCTAAATGAAGGCCAAGAATGGCTAGGAACCTTTAAGACTAATACCAGTTATGAGCTTGTGGTCTTAGGGGAAACAATGAATGTTTGCGGCAGGCTTTCTGATTTTGCAAGACTTGGGAAAATATGGGCTAGTAAAAACTTAGTAAGCAAACTTACACCATCAGAGCGAGAGTTAATTGATTATGGTGTTAGTAGAACAGGTGCTGAAGAAGAGCTCTTTGTGTCAAAGAGCTACGCTCAAATATCAACATTACTTGATAAAGATGACCCAAGACATAAAAAACTCATGGATATTTCAAGTTCTGTAGTTACCGAAATACGCGCTGTTAAGTAGGTTGTAAATCGTGCTTAGATAATGCTAAAGCTGAGCTTAATTTTTACAACCTTTTATACTTAACATACATTAATTTATCTATTATTGAAAAAAGCAATGTTCATTACTTTATCATTCACAAAAGTGATTTCGGTTTCTTTGTAAGTATGCTTAGGATCGTAATTGACCAAATTTTTGTAGTACCACATTTCAACATTCACACGCTTAGAATTTTTTTCATCCGCGCCTACTTTACCAAGAAATGCTGATGCACCTTCAGGTTTAACAGATAATTCCTTTTTAAAAGGCGCTCCAAGTTTAGTGCTAATAACACTTTTAGCCTTACCACTAAATGCATTTAAAAACTGATCTTCAGTGTAAGTTTTATTATTGCCAGCAGCATAAACCTGCCCTACGCTTACAGATAATAATATTGCGCCAGTTAAAGCTAAACGTAGATTTTTTGTTGTT
>CAILFU010000238.1 GCA_903833595.1 uncultured Pseudomonadota bacterium | reverse complement strand
TAATTATTTTTTAGATCATTGGGTGCCAAAAGAAACAAAAGAAGATTTGCCTTGGGACGAGGAAGCTGACTTGGCTATTTTAGAGCAGGCGCCACTGAGAGCTAAAGTGTTGATTTATAGCATTGCTTTGACTCTATTCGTATTACTAATTTGGGCTTGGTTTGCCAAAGTTGATGAGGTGACAAGAGGCGAAGGACGCGTGATACCCTCTAAGCAAGTGCAAATAGTGCAGTCTTTAGATGGTGGTATTGTTTCTGAAATTTTAGTCACTGAAGGGCAAAAGGTATTAGTAGGTACGCCGCTCATTCGTATTGACGAAACTAGGGCTGTTTCTTCGTTAAGAGAAAACCAAACCCAGTATTTAGCACTTTTAGCCAAACAAGCAAGGTTAAAAGCGCTGGCAGATGGCACAGCATTTAATCCACCTAAAGAAGTCAAGGATCAGGCGCCACAAACCTATGATCAAGAGTATGCCTTGTATATTTCAAGTAAAGACGAATTACACTCAACAGTTAGTATTGCCCAAGATCAGATGGTACAAAGAGAAAAGGAGCTGATTGAAGTTCAGTTTCGTAAAGAGCTCGCAGAAAAGAATTATGAATCCACCACAAAAGAGTTAGCGGCTAACAAGCCTTTGTTGGCGAGTGGCGCGGTATCTGAAATCGACATTTTGAAATTAGAAAGAGAATCAAGCAAAGCAAAAGGTGATATTGACCAGTCGCGTGCGCAAATAAGCCGTATTCAGAGTGCTATTGCTGAAGCGCGACGAAAAATTGTAGAAGTAGAGCAAACCGCTAAAAGTAAGGTACGCACTGAGTTAAACGATATTACTGCCCGATTAAATCTGATTACCGAAACCAGTGTAGGGCTCACTGATAAGGTTAAACAAGCGACGTTGAAGTCACCGGTGAATGGTAAAGTGAGCCGACTCTTTTTTAATACCGTGGGTGGGGTGATACAGCCCGGTAAAGAAGTGTTAGAGCTAGTGCCAACTGATGATGCGCTTATTTTAGAAACTAAAATACAGATTAAGGATATTGCCTTTATCAGCTTGTCTCAGCCGGCTGTTGTTAAGCTCACTGCCTATGATTACAGTATATATGGGGCATTAGATGCGGTTGTGGAGAATATTTCTCCTAACTCCATCGTGGATGAAAAGGGCAATGCTTACTATGTGGTGAGGGTTCGCACTTTAAAATCTAGCCTAGGGGCAGGTTTGCCAATTATTCCGGGGATGGTAGCTCAGGTAGATATTATGACAGGCAAAAAGACCATACTTTCATACTTGCTTAAACCTGTATTAAAAGCAAAATCGTATGCCTTTAGTGAGCGGTAAATGCAGGATATTTTCATTAGTGCATTGCCGGCACTTCTAGATAGCTGGGCTGAAGCTTTTCCTAAAGCGACATTATTACATGCTGTGCCAGAGTCGGCAGCAAGCCCAAAACTTAAAGTAAGTAACACGCAAACCACTATTTTTTGGTTACACATTAATGCAGATAAGTCGTGGTTGGCTAACACCATGGCGCTCATTGTAAAAGACTATGTAGGGGCAAAAGTTGTGGTCTTGGCTAATATGCCCAATCAGGCAGAGTCAGTTCAAGCATTAAGTTTAGGAGCCATGGGTTACTGCCATGCCTACATGGCGCCGGCAGTTTTAAAAGAGATCAGATCAGTGATTAGTCACGGCGGGCTATGGCTGGGGCAGGACCTTTTGCAACGCCTGATAGAGGTCTCTACCAGCCGAATTGGTAATCAGCCTGAGTACGTAGAAGGGTTGTTAGCCAAGCTCACCAAACGTGAGAAAGAAGTGGCGATGGAAGCCGCTAAAGGCTTAAGTAACAAAGAAATTGCTAGGGTGCTGAACATCACTGAGCGCACGGTCAAAGCCCATTTAGCACATACATTTGAGCGCTTAGGTGCAAAAGACAGGTTGCAACTGGCATTGATGCTCAATAATAATTACAAGCATTAATCAAGCTTCTATTAGTTCCTGGCCAGTTTCTATTTGCTAGCGTCTAAT
>CAILFU010000237.1 GCA_903833595.1 uncultured Pseudomonadota bacterium | reverse complement strand
CCCATTGTCGTACAGCATTTTTTCAAAGTGAGGAATATTCCAGCGCTCATCCACACTGTAGCGACAAAAACCACCACCGATTTGGTCGTAAATACCCCCCCTTGCCATGGCACTTAACATTTGCAATGCCATTGCTTTTGCAACTTGATTGCCTGCGTGAGCTTGATGCAACAGCAGTGTAATGTCAGCAGGGTTAGGAAATTTAGGGGCAGTACCAAAGCCACCATTTTCAAAATCAAAACTATCGTGCAGTTGTTGAAAACCCAGTGTTAGGCTAGCTTCATCTGCCGTGACGACATGGGTGGCAATGGGGATGGTTCTTTTTAAAGCCTCTTTTAATTGCTCATTTTGGCTAGCAACATCGGCTTTGCGTTCATGGTAATAAGCCGCCACGCGTGGTATTAAATCGGCAAACCCCGGTAGTTGATAACGCGCTGTTTTAGGAAAATAAGTGCCCGTGAAAAAGGGCTCTTGGTTGGGGGTTAAAAACACCGTGAGTGGCCAACCACCGCTCGCCTTAGATAGCATGCTGTGTGCAGTTTGGTATATTTGGTCAATATCTGGCCGCTCTTCGCGGTCTACTTTGATATTGATAAAGTGCGTATTCATCAACGCGGCTGTTGCATCATCTTCAAATGATTCATGCGCCATGACATGGCACCAATGACATGCTGAATAACCAATTGAAAGCAGGATAGGCTTATTTTGATTGCGTGCTAAAGTAAGCGCTTCCTCACCCCATGGGTACCATTGCACGGGGTTGTCTGCATGTTGCAGAAGGTAAGGGCTGGTTTCTTGCTTTAACGCATTCGGCATTAAAGTGTCTCGATAACATACTCCGCACTGATGGTATGGGTGCGCCCTGGGTTAATCACCACCATGTTTTCTAGCGCATTAGTCGTTTCGACGCATATAGTTTTTCGCCATTCATCAGGCTCACCCATATCTGCCATTTGGGCTGCTTTTTCAGGGCCTGGGCTCCAAACAACGGTGGTATCACTGCCTGATTTCTGCACATGAATCAGGCGGTTGTAGCCGGTATCATGCACTGTGCAATCTGAGCTATGGTTGATAAATACGCGATCGAACTCACCATCAAAGGTGAGTGCATTATGTTCTACTTGGCGTTGGTAATTTTGTATCTTGTCGGCATACACACAATCTTGCAAGCCAGTCACTTTTACGTTGGCAATGTCACTAATATTTAAATAGGTGTGAAACGCCTCACCAATCACAAACGGGTGGTCCGCATTGTTGGTGGTTGCCATATCCACGCGTAAACGTCGACCTACGGTAATGGTGACTTTGAGTTTATAGGGGTAAGAAAGCTGGCGTTTCGCTTCTGGCGTTTCTACCATTTCTAATATGATGCGTGTGGCGCCGGTAGGCGTTGCATCAATGTCTATCACCCGCCAAGGAATGACGCGCGCAAAGCCGTGTGGGCAAAAAGTACTGTCGGTAGGATGTGCACCAAACCAAGGCCAACAGATGGGCACGCCACCACGTATTGAGCGGCCTTTAACAAAGCGCGCATTACTCGATAACCACAATACAGGATGGGCTAAAAATTTAGGGTGCCAGCCCACTACATGCGCCCCTTGTAGGGCGATTTTTGCGTGGGCCAGTGGATTATCCACCTCAAGATATTGCATGCCATTTTCATCTTGTGTTTGCATCACATGGGCATGGAGCTTTAAACGTTTTGTCGTTTTAAGCGGGGAAGTCTCTACTGGGCTAGCTTCTAAAGTTTCTGTATTCATATGATTTTTATACTCGCTTTATTTTTCAATTTGAGACACGTCACGTACCGCGCCACGCGCAGCACTGGTGCTCATGGCCGCATAAGCGCGCAAGGCTGGCGAAACCACACGTTGGCGGTTGACTGGCTTCCAAGCATCCTTACCTTTAGCATTCATTTTTGTACGGCGTGCGGTCATTTCT
>CAILFU010000236.1 GCA_903833595.1 uncultured Pseudomonadota bacterium | reverse complement strand
TTTATCACTTTCAGCCTGCTTGCTACTTGCTTCTAGGGCTGCTGACATGAGGCGATTCATATCGGTTTGCATTTGTTTGAGTTCAATATGTAACTTTTGTTGCACTTCTTCAAAAGTTTGGCCAGAAAAGTTAATATTAAAATAGTTGCTTGCTTGTGTAAGTTCGCCTGCCGAGTAAGGCTTGTCTGCTAGGATAATGCGATTCTGTACATTACCATCGCTGGTCACGATAATGACTAATATCCGCTTGTCAGATAGCGGTAAAAATTCTAAATGCTTAAAAGCGATGCGTTTACGCTTAGGAATCATTACCAATCCAGCGAATTGTGTGAGTTGTGACAGCATGTCAGCTGCACTGGCAATTAACTCACTAGGATTAGGAGATGATAAACCATTTTTAAGATGCTGAACTGCTCGTATGTCCAATGGCTGGAATGTCAGCAGGGAGTCTACAAATAAACGATAGCCTTTTTGTGTGGGGATACGGCCAGCGGAAGTGTGTGGGCTAGCGATGAAGCCTAATTGTTCTAAATCACTCATCACATTGCGTATAGTTGCAGGGCTTACGTCCAAGCCAGAGTGTTGTAATAGCGTGCGTGAGCCTATCGGTTGCCCATCACTAATGTAATGCTCAACTAAGGTTTTTAATAAAATCTGTGCACGCTTGTCCATATGGGTTATATTTTGCCCGATTTATGGCAATCGTCATACTGTTAACTATCAAAGTTGCCAACATGTTACGCTTATACTTTGCGCAAAAAGGCATCTGTGATTTAATTCCGCCATGAATCAATCGTTCAAATCTATCGCCATTATTGGCAAATACATGAATCAATCAGCTTTGCAGTTAATGCAAAGGGATTTGCTTGAGTTAGCACGGCATTTATCAGCTAAAAATATTCAAGTTTGGATAGAGGAAAATACCGCTCAGCATGCTGAAATTACTGGCTATAACACTGCATCTTTAAAAAGTATTGGTAGTGAAGTGGGTCTAGTGATTGTAATGGGTGGGGATGGCACCATGCTAAGCGTGGCACGTAGTTTGATTAATTTTGATGTACCTCTGGTAGGCATCAACCGTGGACGTTTTGGATTTTTAACTGACTTGCGTGTTGAAGATATGCTGGGGCAGATTGATCGCATTTTAGCTGGGGACTTTGTAAAAGAACCACGGGTCATGCTTGAAGCAAACGTAGTGCGAGACGGACAAGTGTTGCATGCTGATTGTGCGCTAAATGACGTGGTTATTAAAAGTGCGTTACGTTTAATAGAGTTGGAAGTGAGTGTGGATGGAAAATTCGTCCATAAACAGCGCTCAGATGGTTTAATTATAAGTACCCCTACCGGCACTACGGCCTACGCTTTATCAGCTGGAGGCCCCATTTTACATCCTAATTTACAGGCTATTTCACTGGTGCCGATATGTCCGCATACTTTAAGTAATCGGCCGATTGCTGTGCATAGCGACAGTCAAATTGAGATTACCTTGGTGCAGTTTGGTGATGCGCAATTAAGTTTTGATGGCCAATTCCAAGTTGTCTTAAAAGCAGGTGATAAAATCAAGGTCAAGCGCGCAGCACAAACTATTTCTTTACTGCATCCCGGTGATTATTGCTATTTTGATATGCTACGAAAAAAGCTTAACTGGGGTTAACCATTTGTTTACTATAATTAAATAGCACCATGCTACAAAGCCTTACTATTCGTGATTTCATCATTGTTAATCAACTTGATTTAGAGTTTGACGCTGGCTTCACCGTGCTCACTGGCGAGACTGGTGCAGGAAAATCCATATTAATCGACGCATTATCATTGGCCTTAGGTGCGCGTGGTGAAGGTGGGGTGACGCGGTCCGGTTGTGATAAGGCTGAAATAAGCGCCATATTTAGTATCGCTCATAACCTAGAGGCGCAACAATGGTTGTTGGACGCTGAACTGATAAATGACACGTCCGAGCTTTTGCTCCGCCGTGTGATGTATGCTGATGGGCGGTCCCGCGCTTTTATTAATGGCGTTACTGTTACTGTTGCGCAGTTAAAGGAGCTCGGTGAATTATTGGTAGACATTTACAGCCAAAACGCCCATCACTCATTGTTAAAGCTTTCTACTCAGCGTTATGTATTGGATAGTTTTGCTGAACTATCATCCTTAGCCTTGCAAGTATCCAACCAATTTAAAGTATGGCATCAGCTAAATCAACAACGGCTAGAAGCTGAAAAAAATGCTAGTCAATATGCAGACGAATTGGCGGATTTGCGCGATCAAGTACGAGAGTTATCAGCACTTTCTATTACAGCTAATGACTGGGATGAGTTGCAGCAAGAGCATTTACGCTTATCTAATGGGGCCGGCTTAATTACAGGCGGAGAAGAGTGTCGAGAATTATTGAGTGAAGGCGAATTGTCTGCGATGCGTTTACTCTCGCAGGTGCAGCATAAGCTAGAGAACTTGCGAGAATATGATGCGACATTAACCGAAGCTGCTGAAATTTTAGATTCGGTCATGATACAGCTAGAAGAGACTGATCGATTTTTGAATCGCTATCTACAGCGCGCAGATTTAGACCCCGTTAGACTTGCACAGCTAGAGTCTAAAATCCAAAATATACACAATATTTCACGTAAATACCGAGTTCAGCCTGAGGAGTTGAATCAATTGCTGACTAAGTCGCAATTACGTATGGCTGAACTGGAGTTATTTGCTAATGATGGTGAGCTTGCCAAACAAGAAGCCCAAGCATTGTCGTTGTATATGCAACTTGCTAATAAGCTCAGTGAAGGTCGTCAATTGGCAGCTGCTAAATTAAGCAAGCAAATTAGCGCTGAAATGCAGCGCCTATCCTTAAGTGGCGGTAAGTTTGATGTGGCTTTAACTCCGCAAGCGCCTAGTGCAAATGGATTGGAACAGGTGGAATTTTTAGTTGCAGGCCATGCAGGTGTTGCTACGCGACCGCTTAATAAAGCCGCTTCTGGGGGTGAACTTTCAAGGATTAGCTTAGCAATTCGTGTCGTGACGGCACAGAAAGAAAATATTCCGACTATGATATTTGACGAGGTAGATGTGGGTATCGGCGGCGGTGTGGCTGAAGTGGTCGGACAGTTGTTAAAACAATTAGGAACGCCGCAAACAGCTGGAATATTAAGTTCTGATCAATCAATCGGACGTCAAGTGTTAGTGATTACTCACTTGCCACAAGTTGCGGCCTTGGGTAGACATCACTTACGTGTCAGTAAGGCACTGGTAAATGAGCAAACTTTAAGTAGCATCGCTAAGCTGGATGCAGATGAGCGAGTGCAGGAATTGGCTCGTATGTTAGGGGGTGTTGAGATTACTGAAACGACGCTACAACATGCAAAAGAGATGTTAAATAAGTTTTAATGAATCAATTTTTATTGGCGCATGGCTGCTTATCGCATATGCCATAAATGGTGAGCGAGTGATCTTGCATTTTAAAGCCAAGTTTTGCAGATGCGCTTTCTTGTCTCTTTTCAATTTCCGCATCATAAAACTCTTCAACACGCCCACATTTTACGCAAACGATGTGATCGTGATGGCCGCCTGTGTTAAGTTCAAACACCGCTTTACCACTTTCAAAATGATGGCGTATTAGTAGGCCGGCTTGTTCAAATTGTGTGAGTACGCGATAGACTGTTGCTAAGCCGACATCCTCTCCAGAATTAATCATCACTTTGTAGATATCTTCAGCAGATAAATGACGTTCTTTGCTGTTTTCAAATAAGCTTAATACCTTGAGTCTAGGTAATGTGGCTTTGAGGCCTGCATTTTTTAAGTCTTTTTGGTCTTGCATAGTCGTTTATCCACAATTAACAATGACAGTGTTTTTCGCTTCGCTGTCTACGTGTTATATTAACGCTAATTCTAACTAAAGTCATAATATGTGCAATTTATCAGTTTTGCGTTACCTCGTCATTTTGCTAGCAATTCTCTGCGCCTCATGTGGCACAGCCTTGCCCTCGATTAAGCCTTATAAGCTTGATGTCCAACAGGGCAATGTGGTCACCTCTAAAATGTTATTGCAGTTACGTCCAGGCATGACCCAGTCGCAAGTGCGTTTCATTATGGGTACGCCGCTTATTCAAGATAGTTTTCATGGAAAACGTTGGGACTACGTTTATCAGATGCGTGAAAGTGGCAAAATTATCGAGCAACGTCGTGTCATTCTAGATTTTGAAAATGATTTATTAAAAACAGTACGTGGCGATGTAGTCCCTTCTGGCAGTGATCTTGCTAAGCCAGATGAGGTTTCGGAAAATACGGGTGCCCGTGTGATTAATCCGAGCGCTAAAGCGGAAGATAAAAGCTTATTGAGTAAATTAAAGTTTTGGGGAAAAGACAAAGCAGAATTGGCTGACGAAGCTGCAACATTAAAAGCTAAAGCAGCAGCAGATGAGGTGGCTAAAGCCGCAGCGTTACCTAAAGAAAATGCAGTGTTAGTGCCAAAAGCAGTGACAAAGCCTGAGGAAGCGGCGCCCGTGGTGATTGTGCCAACAATAGAAGCACCAGCCGCAGTTACTCCTCCTGATGTTGCTAGCAAGATTATTGAGTCTGCACCAATCATCGAGCCCGCGACAATAGAGGCGGCTCCGGTTGAGGTTGTAACTGCAAGTCCAGCACCGACTTCCCTTCCGGCTGCAGAGGTGATGAGTGAATCAGTGCCAGAGTCGATTGTATCTACGGCATATAGTTCGTCATCTGGCATGCAGTTTGATAGAACGCTTAGACTCGCGCCTGAGGACATGGAGTCAGCGGTTAAGCCGGAAGTTGCAGCGCCGCGGGCAGGCAATAAAACCATCCCTAAGCCGAAAGAGTTGCCAGTTGATAACCCACCAAGTTTTTTTGATCGAATGCTAGAAAAAATTGGCTTTTAAACTTTGATTGTTCAGGTCAATATTTAGCTTATTAGGTATTAAAGGTTATGGAAAATCCATTAAAAATTGTTATTGCTGGTTGCTCAGGTCGTATGGGTCATGTGTTGCTTGAATGTGTATTTGCCGATGGGGATTTACAGTTGCATGGCGCATTAGACAGAGTAGGCAACCCACAACTAGGGCGTGATGCCGGCGAGCAACTGGGAGTGGTTTCTGGTATAAAAGTCACTGACAGCATTGAAGAGGCTTTAAGAAATGCTGACGTGTTAGTTGATTTTACTCGCCCTGAAGCGAGTATGGCGTATCTTGATGCTTGCCAAAAATATGATGTAAAAATGATTATTGGTACGACAGGTTTTTCTGCTGATCAAAAGCAGGTCATTGAGGCGGCTTCCAAAACTATTGCGATAGTTTTTGCACCCAATATGAGTGTAGGCGTGACTTTGTTGATTAACCTCGTGCAATCTGCGGCTAAAGTACTTAAAGAAGGGTATGACATCGAAATTATTGAAGCGCACCATCGGCATAAAGTAGATGCCCCATCTGGCACTGCCTTGCGTCTGGGTGAAGCTGCGGCTAATGCTTTGGGCCGGAATCTAGAGGCGTGTGCGGTATATGGTCGTGAAGGCGTTACTGGTGAGCGCGATCCAAGTACTATCGGATTTGCTACTGTGCGCGGTGGCGATGTGGTGGGGGATCACACAGTTTTATTTGCTGGTACAGGAGAGCGTGTTGAGCTTACTCATAAAGCCAGCAGTCGCGCTACATTTGCTTTAGGTGCTTTGCGAGCAGCTAAATATTTAAGTGCTAAGAATTCTGTTGAGGGTAAAAATAAAGGCTTATTTGATATGCAAGATGTGCTGGGCTTGCGTTAAGCGCACTATCGTTCGATTTCTTGTAGGCATAATTTAGATTCCTGGTAAAAGACAGTTATTTTTTGCAATGTTACATTGAAATGTAAGTCAATTTTCGCTATAATTCGTCAATTCTGAAGCGGGAAGAGTATAAAAACTCATCCCGCTTTGCGTATCTACCATCCGTTCATGATGGACAAAGACTATAAAAAATTATTTAAACCTAGTTAAAATTTTTTAACTTAGGTAAAACAAGGAGTTATCGTGTCACAAAACCTGCCCGCCATACTTGTACTTGCAGATGGAACTGTGTTTCGTGGTACATCCATTGGAGCTTCTGGTCACGCCACTTCAAGTCAGACCGTTGGTGAAGTGGTATTTAACACCTCCATGACTGGCTATCAAGAAATACTGACTGACC
>CAILFU010000235.1 GCA_903833595.1 uncultured Pseudomonadota bacterium | reverse complement strand
CGCGACAGACTGGTCACAGTGCGTGAAGGTGCCGCAAAAGATGATGTCATTCGCTTATTGCATCAACATCGTTTAGAACGTGTATTGGTGATAGATGCCTACGATACCCTTAAGGGCTTAATCACCGTTAAAGACATTCAAAAATCAACAGACCATCCATACGCATGTAAAGATGCGCAAGGTAGACTACGCGTTGGTGCAGCGGTCGGCGTGGGCGAAGGCACAGAAGAACGCGTAGCCGCATTATCAGAAGCAGGCGTTGATGTGATTGTGGTAGATACCGCACACGGCCATTCTCAAGGGGTGTTAGACCGCGTGACTTGGGTTAAAAAACACTTCCCGCATATTGAAGTGATTGGCGGCAATATTGCAACGGCCAGCGCCGCGTTAGCCCTAGTCGATGCAGGCGCTGATGGTGTAAAAGTAGGTATCGGCCCAGGCTCAATTTGTACTACCCGCATTGTGGCTGGTGTAGGTGTGCCACAAGTGAGCGCAATCGCTAATGTAGAAAAAGCGTTAGCAAGTTCTGGCGTGCCCTTTATTGCCGATGGTGGCATTCGTTTTTCTGGTGACATTTCTAAAGCGATTGCTGCGGGTGCTTACAGCGTCATGCTAGGTGGCATGTTTGCTGGTACTGAAGAAGCCCCAGGCGAAATCGAATTATTTCAAGGTCGCTCATACAAATCTTATCGTGGCATGGGCTCTATTGGGGCGATGGAAAAAGGGTCTAGCGACCGTTATTTCCAAGACACCAACAGCGGTGCTGATAAATTAGTTCCTGAGGGCATTGAAGGTCGCGTACCTTACAAAGGCAGCGTGATTGCGGTCATTCATCAACTGATGGGTGGTTTACGTGCTTCTATGGGCTATGTAGGTGCAAGCAACATTAATGAGATGCGCGAAAAAGCTGAATTTGTACAAATCACTTCAGCCGGCATGCGTGAATCACATGTGCATGACGTGCAAATTACCAAAGAAGCGCCCAACTACCGCATTGACTAAGTACGTTTAACGATCAACCCTAGCCACAGAGAACAACTCGCTCGCAGAGAAAATCTATTCTCTGCTTTTGTGTTCTCTGTGCACTTTGTGGCTAAAAACCAATGACTCACTCAAAAATACTCATCCTCGATTTCGGATCACAAGTCACTCAACTGATTGCACGCCGCGTGCGTGAAGCGCATGTCTATTGCGAAATACACCCGTGTGATGTGTCTGATGAATTTGTACGTCACTTTGGTGCCAACGGTATTATTCTTTCTGGTAGTCACGCAAGCGTCTACGAAGAAGAAACTGACCAAGCGCCACAAGCCGTATTTGAGCTTGGCGTTCCGGTGTTGGGTATTTGCTATGGCATGCAAACCATGGCGCAACAACTGGGTGGCAAGGTAGAAGCGGGTCATAAACGTGAATTTGGCTATGCTGAAATTCGCGCACGTGGCCACTCTGCCCTATTTAAAGACATTCAAGACCGCACCAACGGTGAAGACCACGGCCTGATAGACGTATGGATGAGCCATGGCGATAAAGTCACCGAATTGCCGCCTAATTTTAAAATTATCGCCAGTAACAACACCACGCCCATCGCAGCTTTTGCTGATGAAGCACGTCAATTTTACGGCGTTCAGTTTCACCCAGAAGTCACTCATACGAAGCTAGGCCAAGCGATGTTAGAGCGCTTTGTTTTAGACATCTGCGGCGCCAAGCCCGATTGGATTATGGGCGACTACATTACAGAAGCCGTCGCAAAAATTAAAGCGCAAGTGGGTGATGAAGAAGTGATCTTAGGGTTGTCAGGCGGTGTAGATTCGAGCGTTGCTGCCGCACTCATTCACCGCGCCATTGGCGACCAACTTACCTGTGTATTTGTCGACCATGGTTTATTACGCCTTAACGAAGGTGATATGGTGATGGAGATGTTTGCCGGTCGCCTACACGTGAATGTGATACGCGTAGATGCCAGTGAGCAATTTATGGGGCACTTAACAGGTGTCAGCGACCCTGAGGCTAAACGAAAAATTATTGGCCGTGAATTTGTCGAGGTATTTAAGGCTGAAGCCGCCAAACTTAAAGCGGGTGATGGTGGGCATAAAGGCACAACATTCCTAGCACAAGGCACTATTTATCCAGACGTGATTGAATCGGGTGGTGCAAAATCTAAAAAAGCCGTCACCATTAAAAGCCACCACAACGTAGGGGGCTTGCCAGCCACCTTAGGCTTAAAATTACTCGAGCCACTACGCGACTTATTTAAAGATGAAGTGCGTGAACTCGGCGTAGCCCTTGGTTTGCCGCATGATATGGTCTATCGCCACCCTTTCCCAGGACCAGGTTTAGGGGTGCGTATATTAGGTGAAGTTAAAAAAGACTTTGCCGACTTACTACGTCGTGCTGATGCTATCTTCATTGAAGAACTGCGTGACACAATCGATGAAAAAACCGGTAAGTCTTGGTATGCCTTAACTAGCCAAGCCTTTACCGTATTCTTACCGGTAAAATCAGTCGGGGTGATGGGTGATGGTCGCACTTATGATTACGTGGTGGCGCTACGCGCGGTAGTCACCAGCGACTTTATGACAGCACATTGGGCTGAGTTACCTTACGATTTACTCGGTAAAGTATCTAACCGTATCATTAATGAAGTACGCGGGATTAACCGCGTGGTGTATGACATCTCTGGCAAACCACCAGCAACCATTGAGTGGGAGTAGTTTTGTTAACTTAAGTAATTGATTTAATTGAATAAATTTGTTACACAAAAGTTTCACACTAAAATTTAGTTGTTGATTTTATTGCATTTTTAAATTACTGTTACACAGAAACCTACGCATTTGCGTGGCTGTTGTGGACCGTAAGTTACAGAAGGCGTAAATGCCACTAAAAAAAGCTAATTTTGCTGAGGAAGAAATTCCAATATTTGATGAAGCGATTGTTTACAAGCGCGGCGGATATTGGCAATTTCGCATGTGGCTTTTAAAAGAAAACAAATACGTCAGAAAAAGTCTAAGAACAAGAAATAGGAATACTGCCATTGAAAAAGGCAAAGACGCTTATTTAGAAATCTACGGCAATATCAAAGCAGGAAAAACATACTTTTCGCTTACCACTAAAGACGGTGTTGGACTATATGTTAAGCACAGAGAAAAAGATTTAGAGACGGGCATAATTGTTGCGGGCAGGCTATCAACAATCAAAACCCATTTAGATCATTGGCTCAATTTCATAAAAAAAGATTCAAAGCTCAAAGAGCTTGCCCGCACCGACTGCGAAGACTACTTCTACAAAAGAGTCAAATCAAACAAACAAATTCCAGTAAGCCAATCAACGATTAAAAATGAACAAAGCACCATCAATGCGATGATGAAGTATTTATTTAGGTATAACGAAACCTACATAGATAGCTTTGATTTCAAAAAACTTCCACGTATTGACACTAATGATGAAGCATTAAGACGATCATCTTTTCTGCCTAACGAGATCGGACTTATAGAAGCAGCAATACACCGATACGCCGAAGAAGCTAAAAAGAACTTGGATGATGATGTAAACCTAAAAAAATACATCACTTGCTACTATTTCCTTATCGCCATGCTAAGCGGATTAAGAACTGGCGAACAAAGGCAACTTAAATGGAGCGACATCACTTGGAGTGAACATCGCAGGAAGAAAGATGAAATAAGCTTAATTAGATTAAACATAAGAGCAGAAACTAGTAAAACCAGAAAAAGCCGTGCATTAATTGTGCGAGACAAAGGTTATTTAGATGACTTAAGAACCGTGCTTTGGAAGAAGCAAGGACTACCAGTAGCTAAAAACAATATTTTTAGTGCTGATGGCACAAATGTTATTAGCGAAAGAGTGATTCTTTACCATTTCGATAAAATACTTAAATTAGCTGATATAAAAAATACAGACAAAAGAGACCTAGTGCCTTACAGCTTTAGACACTATTTCATTACTCAAAAAATTATGAGCGGCCTTAGTTATAGGCAAATATCAGATATGTGCGGCACTAGCGCAACGCAAATTGAAAGAACGTACTATCACATCAATGAAGATATTTTACTTACAAATGCCATGGCTGATTACAAGCTAAGTGACGACGGCATTATCGTAACATCCTCAAAATAATACTATTTGCTAGTGCGATCAAGCCAACATGGCGTTGCGGGAAGCGAATCAATTATTGACATTTGCAGCGCTGAAATCTTAGTTAGCACTAGCGCCAACTAGAACAAAAGCATTAAATACGTCAAACACCCTCTTTTAAAGCCCTACAAGCTACTTTTACCTTCTGAGCTACATAAACGTATACGACAAAAACTTTAACGCACTGTAGGTGCTGTTTTCTGTGATTGTATTTCTTTGAAGCAGACCCATAAAATCGGAGCTATCGACCCATTGCAGACATTCGTGTAGTCAAAAGTAAATGCTATTGGGCCTATGAAGCTACTGGTAGATACAACGTGACCTTAGTGCCCACGCCATACTTACTTGTCACCTCTACCGTGCCACTATGATGAGTGACAATGTCT
>CAILFU010000234.1 GCA_903833595.1 uncultured Pseudomonadota bacterium | reverse complement strand
GCAGCTTTAAAGGCAATATCTACCGATTTAAATAATTCCGGCAGGCCTTTTTTACGTAAAGCTGAAATGTAATGAAACTCGGCAAAATCTAAAAACATCAATTTACGGTCAATTTCACGTTTCACCCAATCGCGTTCTTCTTCTTTCAAACCATCCCACTTATTAATCGCTACCACTAATGCACGCCCTGCTTCTAAAATATAAGCAGCTACATGTGCATCTTGCTCTGTGATCCCTTCTTGCGCATCCACCACTAAAATCACCACATTCGCTTCTTCAATCGATTGTATGGTTTTAATGACTGAGAACTTTTCAATCGCCTCTAATACACGGCCGCGCTTACGTACACCCGCCGTATCAATCAACGTGTAATGTTTACCATTTTTCTCTAAATCAATCGAAATAGAATCACGTGTTGTACCTGGCTCATCAAAGGCAATGACGCGCTCTTCACCTAGCAAAGCATTGACCAAAGTTGATTTTCCGACGTTAGGGCGGCCAACAATGGCGACTTTGGGGATTCTGTCGCCGGTTTGATCTAGCTCAGGCTCTTCTTCAACCACTTGAAAACTCTCAAGCGCTAAATCAATAATATCTTTCACACCCTCGCCGTGAGCCGAGGATATTGACAAAGGATCACCCAAACCTAATTCATGAAATTCAGCACTTACTACCGCTTTATTCATACCCTCAGTTTTATTGACAGCCAGCAATACTGGACATTTGCAACGACGCAAACGATTAGCGATGTCCATATCTTGTGGTGTAGCACCCTGGCGACCATCTACAATAAAAATGATTACATCAGCTTCATCAATGGCTAATAAGGTTTGCTGCGCCATCGCTTTAAGGATGCCGCTATCGGTATTGGGTTCAAAGCCACCGGTATCCACCACTAAATAAGGCTGACTTGCACCCACGCCGCGGCCATAATGACGGTCACGAGTGAGCCCCGGCAAATCTGCAACCAGTGCATCGCGGCTTTTTGTCAGGCGATTAAATAAAGTGGACTTGCCGACGTTGGGTCGACCAACCAATACTAGGGTAGGTAACATGAAACTCTTCTATATAATTCTTGAGCTAGATTGCTCTTGGGTTATTACTTCACCTGAATGGCGTAAATGCCACCATCTCGAGTTTGTACTAACACCGTATTACTATTAATGAGTGCTATTTTAGGCATCACAGGACTATCATCCACTTTAATTCTTGAAGCTATCGAGCCATCGTCACGACTTAAAAAATGTACGTAGCCTTCTAAATCGCCCACCGCCGTCAAGTTGCCCATAGGTACAGGTACAGATAATTGCCGATTTTTAAGTATGGCTTGGCGCCAAAAAGTTTTTCCTGATGAGTAATCAAGCGCATAAACAGACCCCATCGCATGAGACACAAAAATTCGGCCATCTTCTACGCTCAAGCCCGTTAAGCTTGAAATATCACGATTCCAGACCACACGGCCTGATGTTCTATCCACTGCAGCAATCTTACCTTGATAGGCTACTGCATAAATCAATGGACCGTCAACCACAGGTAAACTCGTGATATCAGCGATACGCTCAATCTCAGTCACACCTTTTGGTTGAGCAACCGAAGCTTCCCATAGCATTTTGCCATTATCTGCTCGCACGGCAATCAGCTTACCGCCGCCAAAGCCAGCGTAAACAGCACCGCCATCAACCACTACACCAGCGCTACTACGTAAAGTCAGCGCCGGTCCTGTTCGGTCATAAACCCATTTACGACTACCATCATTGGCATTGATACCATAAATATGACTATCGCCCGTTCTAACAATCACGAGACCATCAAAGTACTTAGGGGCACTTAATATCTCGCTACTAAGTTTTGATTTCCACTGTAATTTCCCAGCAATATCATAGGCATACACGATGCCTTTTGGCGTGCCGACCAAGACCAAGCTTCCACCAACACCAACACCGCCTGACAATGTTTCGCCAACATTAACGCGCCACTCTTGTTTACCGCTCACTGCATCTAACTTAGCAATTTCACCGCTAGCACCTGCCACATAAGCAAACCCTGCGTCTACCACTGGTGAAAAATCATAATCATTAGATGCACCGATTTTTGCTTGCCATAGCAACTTGCTTGAAGCAGTTTCTTTAATCTCAACCAATGGATCTGGCGCATCTGCTGGCACTCGTCCTGATAGCTTGTCAGAGATCTCTGTTTTTAGATCTCCAATCACACTACATGAAGTCATCAGTAACAGGCTAGATATCACCAGCAGTATGAATGACGTTTTTTTATATGGGTGTAAGGACAATACGATACTCCAGCTTATTGATATAAAAACAATGACTTAAATCAGCAACACTACCCTAGCGACTCAAGCTTTTGCTGTGTCAAAGCGCGGAATTTTCCTTTTGGCTCTAACTTAGTTAAGGCTTGCTGATAAGCTTCTTTTGCCTCTACATTTTTTCCTAGGCTAACTAAAACATCGCCTTTAAGATCTGCAAACAATCCGTCAAAACCAGCATCATGTGAGGCATTCAGTAACTTTAAAGCGCCTTCAAAATCTTTTTCCTCAGCTAAAATATTAGCTAACTGCAAACTGGATAAAGCACTTACCGACGTTTCTTTTGCATTTTTAATAGCCCAATCTAACTGTGCCTTGGCACTCTTAACTTCATTAGCCTGATAATTAGCTTTAGCTGCAAACAAAGCAGCACGACCTGCGTAAGGCGTTCCACTAAATGATTCCATCAACATAGCAGATTTTGCTTGAATAATTTTTAAGTCTTTTTCATCGACCACTAATAATTCTTGATACTGTGTAGAAGCTTCAACTGATTGCTTATTTTGATATAAGTGCCAGCCTTGAAAAGCCGCATAACCGACTAACACAGCGACTAGCAAACTAGTCACCATCTTGCCATTCTGCTTCCACCAAGCTTTAAACTCGTCTAACTGTTCTTGCTCTTCTAAATCGTATGCCATTGCTTTTTCCTAATCTTCTTAATCTAATTTATTAAATATAATTGTTTTCTGTATACACAAGATATCAAGCATTGACTGCCTTTTTACCTGGTATTGCAGCTAGTAAATTGCGTGTATATTCATGCTGTGGTCGTTGGTAAATTTCCTCCACCGAGCCATGCTCCACTACTTTGCCATGATGCATTACTACAATATCATCGGCAATATGCCGTACTACTCGCAAATCATGGCTGATGAATAAATAACTCAAAGCCATTTCAGCTTGCAGCTCTTTCAGTAACAATAAGATTTGTGCCTGAATCGAAACATCTAATGCAGAAACCGGCTCATCACATACCACGACTTTAGGCCGAAGTACCAAAGCACGAGCTATTCCTACTCGCTGCCTTTGTCCGCCCGAAAATTCGTGTGGATATTTCTGCATATCAGCCTCTGTTAAACCGACCCGCTTTAACATCGCAATCACTTTTTGTTGCTGCTCTGCACTACTGCCTAAACCATGAATCAGTAGACCTTCACCAACAATTTCACCCACACGCATACGTGGATTCAGTGATGCAAACGGATCTTGAAAGACCATTTGTAGATTTTTTCGTACTGATCTTAACGTTGCACTATCTAATTTAGCGAGGTCTTGACCCGAAAATAAGACTTCACCGCTATCCAAGGGTTGCAATTGTAACAGACAACGTGCCAACGTGGATTTACCACTGCCAGATTCACCGACAACAGCCAGCGTTTTACCTGTTGTTAAACTGATGCTGACATCATCTAACGCTTTTACCAATGTCGTGCCAAAACCAAATTTACCGCTACGCTGTGTATAAGTTTTTACTAAATGATTGGCAACTAATATGGCGTCAGTCATACCGTCGCCTCTGATATTTCATTAGCCACTTGCTGGGTACGCTGATTTTCAGGTAGCCAAGCATAATCAATGGGCTTCAAAGGTTTTTTACCTTCGGCATCTGGCACACACGCTAATAACGCCTTAGTGTAGGGGTGTTGTGGATGATTAAGGATTTGCTGCTTAGTACCTGACTCAACAATTTCACCCCTGAACATTACCACTACATAATCCGCGATATCTGCAACTACGCCAAAATCATGTGTAATAAACAGCATACCCATGTTCATGCGAGTTTTAAGCTCATCTAATAATTTAAGTATTTGCGCTTGTACTGTCACATCTAATGCAGTCGTTGGCTCATCGGCAATGAGCAAACACGGCTCGCAAGCAATGCTCATTGCAATCATCACCCGTTGACGCTGACCGCCTGAGAGTTCATCGGGGTAACTATTGGCACGACTTGGCGGAATGCCGACCATTTCCAATAAACTGGCAATCTTTACCTTTAATTTGTCGCCCTTAATACCCAAATGCGTAGTCAGGCTTTCGCCAATTTGATAGCCTACCGTCAGCACAGGATTAAGTGATGTCATCGGTTCCTGAAAAATCATGGCAATTTTAGCGCCACGAATTTTTCGTAAACTCGCTTCATCAAGTTTGGTTAAATCTTGTGCGCCCGATTGACCATCATTAAACACAATCTTTCCTGAGGTTAATTGTAGCTGTTTTGACAATAACCCCATGACAGATAAGGCGGTTAAACTTTTTCCACTGC
Organism: uncultured Pseudomonadota bacterium; assembly: GCA_903833595.1. Lineage (GTDB taxonomy): Bacteria > Pseudomonadota > Gammaproteobacteria > Burkholderiales > Methylophilaceae > Methylotenera. The sequence continues at coordinate 3,864 of CAILFU010000234.1, read as the reverse complement.
CAGATTCACCAACCACACAAGTGGTTTTACCGGGGTCGATACTAAAACTCACCCTATTGACTAACAACCGTGATGGCATTTTTTTAGAGGCAATACTCACCTGCTGCATCTGCAATAATGGGCTAGCTTGATTCATCTCGATGCCGTTCATGATTGAATATTAATCTTTGTTTGCCATCAAGTAGGCAATAGCCATCTCAACGCTACATTGCTGTTGCTCACCTTTTACTGTGGCTAACATCGGCTTTAATGTAACTTGCTGATTAGCCACTTCATCATCACCTAATATCAAGGCAAAGCGTGCTTGGCTTCTATCAGCTTTTTTCATTTGTGATTTAAAGCTACCGCCCCCTGCATGTAATACTACATTTAAGCCGGCATTGCGTAATGTTTCAGTGATTGCGAAAGCTTGCTGCTCGGCCAATTCACCCACGTTGACTAAATAGACATCAGGCGCATCATCTGCGGTAATGCCATACTCTTGCATCAACAAAAACACACGTTCCAAACCTATACCAAAACCACAGGCCGGGGTAGCATCACCTCCCAAACGTTCAACCAAGGCATCGTATCGTCCACCCCCCGCAATAGTGCCCTGCGCACCCAGTTTTGTAGTTACCCATTCAAACACAGTGCGATTGTAATAATCTAAACCACGTACCAAACGCGCATTAATTGCATATGCAACACCTGCTGCCTCTAGCAACTGACACAAACTATCGAAATGTGTGCGGCTAGCATCACCCAAACAATCTATGAGTTTTGGTGCCGCTTCACACATCGCTTGCATACGCGGATTTTTAGTATCTAAAATACGTAGAGGATTAGTGTGTAGACGGCGTTTTGCATCTTCATCTAGCAACTCCATGTGCTGCTCAAAATAAGCAATCAGTACATTGCGATACTCAGCGCGCTCATGCGCATCGCCTATACTATTGATTTGCAATTCAACATCTTGAATACCAAGTTCGCGCCAAAGTCTTGCCAGCATGACAATTTGCTCTGCATCGACTTGTGGGCTATCAAAACCAAAGGCTTCGACACCAATTTGATGAAATTGCCGTTGACGGCCTTTTTGCACGTTTTCATGCCTAAACATAGCGCCGCTGTACCATAGTCTAACTGGGCCGTTATAGGTAAGATTGCTTTCTATCACCGCACGCACACAACCGGCAGTGCCTTCTGGTCGCAAGGTTAACTTGTCACCATTTAGCGCATCTTGCCAAGCGTACATTTCTTTTTCCACAATATCCGTATGCTCCCCCACCGAACGTACAAATAAATCGGTCGCTTCAACCAATGGCATCCGGATATTCTTATAGCCATACTGCGCTAGCACACGACGTGCAACGTCCTCCAACTTAAACCAGAGCGGCGTATGCTCAGGCAGAATGTCGTAAAACCCTTTAATACTTTGAAATTTTGTTGTTTTAATTTTTGTTGAATTTTCAACCATAACTACACTGCTTTAATTGGAATCGTTTTATTGGTATGGCTCACGCTATTGATTGGAGTGGATGCATATGCCTGATGCAGCTTGCCACCTACCGCATAATTACTTTGTACGTAATGCTCTACTATCGCTTGAAATTCTTGTGCAATATGGTCACCTTTAAGTGTGACGGTTTTTTCGCCATCGACAAACACGGGGGCGACTGGCGTTTCCCCAGTCCCTGGCAAACTAATGCCTATGTTAGCTAATTTTGATTCCCCGGGGCCATTCACCACACAACCCATCACCGCAACATTCATATTTTCAACCCCTGCATAGCTTTCACGCCACACTGGCATTTGATTACGCAGATAGCTTTGAATTTGCATCGCCAACTCTTGAAAGTACGTTGAAGTCGTGCGACCACAACCCGGGCAAGCTGCCACTAATGGCGTAAACGAACGAATTCCCATGGTTTGCAAAATCTCTTGGGCGACGATCACTTCTTTTGTGCGCGATTCGTTAGGCTCCGGCGTTAAAGATACGCGGATAGTATTACCGATACCTTGCTGTAAAAGTAAAGCCAGCGCCGCTGTAGACGCTACGATACCCTTAGAACCCATACCTGCTTCGGTCAAACCTAAGTGCAAAGGATAATCACTACGTTTAGCTAAATCTGAATATACTGCTACCAAATCTTGCACATTGCTGACCTTGCAAGAAATAATGATTTGATTAGGCGATAACCCTAAATCAACCGCCTGTTGCGCACTTTCCAGTGCCGATTGAATTAATGCCTCGCGCATCAACGCATCCGAAGACAATGGTGTAGACAACTTAGCGTTATCGTCCATCATTTGCGCCATTTTAGCTTGGTCTAAACTACCCCAGTTGACACCAATACGAACTGCCTTTTGATAATGAATAGCTGCCTCTATCATGGCAGCAAATTGCTCATCGCGCCTTGAACCTTTACCTACATTACCAGGGTTAATACGATACTTGGCCAGCGCTTCCGCACAATCTGGATATTGTGCCAATAACTTATGGCCGTTGTAATGAAAATCGCCAACTAATGGCACAGAGCAACCTAACGCATCTAAGCCACGACGAATATTACCCACTTGTGCAGCAGCCTCAGGCGAATTAACGGTGATACGTACCACCTCACTACCCGCTTGCCACAATTCAAATACTTGTTTGATGGTAGTCGCCGCATCTGCAGTATCCGTATTAGTCATACTTTGCACCACTACTGCACTTGGTTTTGTTGCGCCTAAACCTCCACCTACCGGTACTTGGCCTATCATTACCTGCAAGGTTTTCCGTGGTGGATTAAGCAAAGATAAAGTCACAACGATTCCTAAAATTATTCGAGCGTAATGCGTGCAATATTATTTTTAGCTTTACTAGTCAAGTCTACTGGTTTACCTAAAAATGTCACTGTGGTTGCTTTTACGTTACCGACCCATAAATACAATGGCGGCAAACCATCAAAGCCATCTGTGGTATTTGCCGGTATTTTCCTTTCATAAATCACTGCGCCTGTTTTATCTTTCACCTGTATCCAAGCTTCCTCTGAAACTGATACGGTGACATTTTTTCCATTCACTAAATCACCAACATTGGCTTTAACTGTATTTGCTGATGGTACCTGAACTGACTTTTCAACATTTGTTTTTAATGCATTCAAATTAACATCCGTCGAAGATCGCAACTGTACGCTCGGTTTCAAGCTTGCTGGTGATGTGGTATTTGCCACATTATCCTTAACCATTTTTTCTTTTTCAATAAGAGCGGGTTGTATGTCCGCCGTATTTTCTACAACCTTCTCAGCGCTCACCATATCAATACTTTCAGGCTGACGTTCTGCGGCAGGCAGGGCAATTTCCGGCATCGGAACAACTACGGATGTTGCGTCTTCAGAAACGATAGCCGCATTTTTTACAGCTACTGGCTCTAATTTTGGCGAGTTACTAATATAAAAAAAACATAACGACAGAAACAATATTAGCAAAATGCTGCCTAGAATATACTTAAACTGAGGTTGGCTACCCTTAGTTATCGCGACTTGAGTCATAGAGGTTTGCACACTCAATGCACTTGGCGCGCCATCAGGCATGCTCGTACGATAGCTTTCAAGCAAAGGTTCCGCATCCACTTCTAGCAAACGTGCATAATTACGTATAAATCCACGTGTCGCCATAGGCTGGGGTAATGCAGCAAAATTATCACTTTCTAAGGCTTCAATTTGTGCAACACTTAAACGTAAATTATTGGAGACCTCTTTTAATGACAGATTCTTAGCAATTCTGGCAGTAGATAAGACTTTGCCTAGCGATGAACTCACTATTTTCAAAGTGTCGGCAGAATTGGTTGTTACTTCATCAATCATGGTTATTTTCCACCCTGTAATAACTTAACTTGCTCAG
>CAILFU010000233.1 GCA_903833595.1 uncultured Pseudomonadota bacterium | reverse complement strand
GAGACTATGGCTTTGCTAAAGCAAGTAATACGAAGAACAAACCCGTAAAATTGGCCATTCAGTGTGTCTACTCAGATGAGCAAGTCGTGTTCCCAGAACGCTTATGTGAGGTCGGTGATAATGAGGCTGAGGATGCCATCACCGGTTTAAATTGTGCTGGCTATGGGTCTAGTGTGTGCGTTACCGCGCCCTTTGGCTTTGCTGCAGCTGGCTTGCTCATACAGCAGTTACTGAGTACACTGAAAAGATAAAATTAGGCGCTAGTGAGCAAACGTGTAAGTCTAAATTTATTTCATTAAACGGTCATCAATTTGTCACAATTGGCGCATAACATAAAACGTATTCAACACTTGAAAATCATATGCGTTCAACTTTCCCGCCCTTGAAATTACTTAATCGAGATATTAGTATATTAGCGTTTAATGAGCGCGTATTGAGTCTTGCACAAAATACTGATTACCCGTTACTTGAGCGTTTGCGCTATATTTGCATCGTTTCATCTAATTTAGATGAGTTTTTTGAGGTGCGTGCCGCGCCACATGTCGATGCGATGCGTGATGATGAGCATCACACGGATATTAATGTAAAAAGTTATGAAATGATTTCTGATGCTGCCCATGCCTTAGTGGATAAGCAATATCAAATTTTTAATACTGAATTGATGCCAGCATTGGCTGAGCAAGGCGTGCATTTGGTGTCGCATGGCGATCGCACAGCAGAGCAGCGGCATTGGGTATCGCGATATTTTGAAACAGATGTGCGGCCGCTGTTAGTGCCTGTTGCACTTGACCCTTCACACCCTTTCCCACTTGTTGCCAATAAGGCGCTAAATTTTATTGTATTGCTAGGCGGTGACGATGCATTTGGCCGTAGCAATAATATCGCGATTGTGAAAGTACCCAGAGTGTTACCAAGGCTGATTAAATTACCTAAAAATTTAAGTGATAATCAGCAGAAATTTGTTTCTTTATCAAGTGTGATTCGAGCGCATTTATCTAGCTTGTTTACTGGGCGCGAAGTAATCAATTTTTCTCAGTTTAGAGTGACGCGCCATTCAGATTTAGCGGTCGATGAAGATGATGTTAAGAATCTGCGTACAGCGTTGCGTAAGGGCTTGGCGCATCGTAATTTTGGTGAAGCCGTTCGATTAGAAGTGTCGCATGGTTGTGATGATAAATTAGTAAAATTGTTATTACAGCAGTTCGATTTGCCAAAACAATCTTTGTACCGCGTGAATGGTTTGGTGAATTTGGTGCGTTTGATGCAGTTGGCAGACTTGGCTGAAGGTAGCCAGCTTAAATTTAAGCCATTCGAGCCAGCCACGAGCTTGCAAATTGTGTCGAATCAGTCATTTTTTACGCAGCTCAAACAACGTGACATCTTGATTCATCAACCTTATGAAAGTTTTGAATCGGTCATCGATTTCTTGCGTGAAGCGGTCTATGATCCTGATGTATTGTCGATTCAACAAACCATTTATCGTACAGGATCAGACCCGCGCATGCTTCAGTTGTTACAAGAAGCGGTGCGTCGTGGTAAAGAAGTAATGGCGGTAGTTGAGCTGAAAGCAAGGTTTGATGAAGAGGCTAACATTAACTGGGCAGAAAGTTTAGAGTCGGTTGGTGCGCAAGTGGTTTATGGTGTCGTTGGTTTAAAGACCCATGCAAAAATGCTACTTGTGATGCGTCGTGAAGGGTCGGCTTTAAAATATTATGGTCATGTATCTACGGGTAATTACAACCCGAGAACCGCTAGACTGTATACCGATATCAGCATGCTCACGG
>CAILFU010000232.1 GCA_903833595.1 uncultured Pseudomonadota bacterium | reverse complement strand
CTACCAATGAATCTAGTAGCTTACAAATATTTTTAGACTTTCCCCAACTAACGGTTGCACCAACGCAACGTGAATCATTAAGCTCGCCGCCTTCAGATTTAGTGCTTGGCTTTACTGTTAATTATCCTGACCAGAAAACTAATAGCATAGGCATTAAATTTAAAAAGCCTGTTAAATTCCGCATTACGCCAGATAACAGTGGTCGCGGCATTGTTATTCACGTGCCTTTAGAAAAAATGGCAGAGCCTCAAGCGCAAGAAGTACCAGCGCCTGCTACTGAGGCAGCAATTGTTGATATCCCTAGCATTCCACAAGGGATGAGTGTGGATGATTATGCAAATAAATTGGTGGCAGAAAGCCGTGTTGCCGCCGGACTAGGTGATTACGCTAAAGCGATTCAGCTACTTAATGCAGCACTTAATTTCCCGCCACATGCATATTCGCAAAATGCCCAAGAATTAATTGGTGTGGCCCGTGAAAAAAATGGGGAGTTAGCAAAAGCCAAGGCTGAATACAACTTGTATCTTAGCCTTTACCCAGAAGGTGATGGCGTGAAACGTGTACGTCAGCATATTGCGGATATTGATGAAGCAAGCAAATCAAAGACTACAGCTAAAGCCAAAAAACCTACTAGGGAGATTAGTGAAACTACAGTTTATGGTAGCTGGGATCAATATTATTACGATGCACATAGCCATAATTATGAATCTGATCCGACAACAAACTCGCATTCTCACGATCAATCCTCCCTCATGAGCAGCCTTAACCTCACGGCAAGATCGCGAAAAAATCAATACGATAGCAAACTCGTATACCGTAATCGTCAGACCATGGATTTTCTGCCTCAAATTGGAAGTAGCAAACACAGTAATAGAGATAGAACAGATGCGGCCTATGCCGAGGTAGCGAACAGCGAAGTGGATTACTTGGTCCGCGCGGGCCGCCAAAGTGGTAACTCAGGCGGGGTTTTAGGCCGATTTGATGGCGGACTGTTGCGCTATGGTTTAACCTCTAAGTTACGTGTTAACTTGGTTGCCGGTACTTTAGATGAGTACAAGGTTGACTATAAACGTCATTTTTACGGCATTAATTTAGATATTGGGCCACTTGCTGAAAATTGGAGCGGCAATACATTCTTTATTAATCAAGAAACTGATAATGTGACCGATAGACGCGCAGTAGGTGGTGAGTTACGTTATTTCAAAAATGACCGTTCTGTGTATTCTCTGGTTGATTACGATACGATGTTCCATCGACTCAACACTTTCATGGTCCAAGGCAATTTACAGGCAGAAGACACGACCAATTACAACGTACTCTATGATCATCGCAAGTCCCCTATCTTGCAGATGATTAATAGTCTTTCTAGTGTGCCTGTTGCACCAGGCTCTCCTCAACCAACAACTATCCGCCAAGCTTTACAACAAGGTCAGACAGAAGAATTATTACGTAGCCTTGCGATTGCAAATACGTTAGATACCGATTTGTATTTATTGGGCGTCACTCGCCAAATCACGCCTCGTTGGCAACTGGGTGCCGATGTGCAGTTGAGTAGAGTTTCAGGCGGCGATTCAACTGCTGCAGTAGCAGCAGCAACAAATGCACTTTTAGAGAACAATCCATTTATTGACCCGCTAACATTACAAAACCTTAGCAACTCATTTGCCGGGGGTAATACCTATACCTACCATGTTCAGGCAGTTGGGCTAGATACTTTGTTTAAAAATGACACGTCAATTATTAGTGCCAGCATTACTACCGGTCCTACCAGTTTGGTTGAGTCGGTAGTTCTCACCAACATTATGGTGCCGCGTGAAAATTGGCGCCTAGATAGCTCAATTAAGTTAACCAGAATAGATACAGATCCATCAACCATGCAGTATGTCGTTTCACCCACGATGCGCGCAAGTTATCGCCTAGGTACAAAAGCGACTTTAGAAGCAGAGATTGGCTTGGAAGTCGACAACAGGTCTAGTGCAGTTGATGGCCATAATCGCACCTTCCGCGATTTCAGCTTCATCGGATATCGTCTAGATATTTAATTCAATGCTAGAAATTAGCCAACCATTAGATATCTTAAATTATTTAAAAAATTGATACATTTTATAAGGCAAAAATTGCTTAGGAGTACTAAATATGTATTACGCAAAAATTACATCTACCTCACTGCTTATTACCGCTTTAACTTTAAGTGGCTGTGCCAGCATGACGAATCGTCAGAAAAATGAGGCTACTGGTGCTGCTGTTGGTGGCGTTGCAGGTGCAGTACTAACAGGTGGAAGTGCTTTCGGCACTGTGGGCGGAGCAGCTATTGGAGGTATTATTGGTCACGGAGTGGATCAGCTAACAACAAAGAAAAAATGAAAGTGATAGACCTGTATACCTCATTGTCTGGCATCTTCCGACCCTAAGCACCCATACACCCTTTGAAAGCGCCTATCTATTAGCGCTCTGTGGCATTAAGTGATGTTTTGGCTGTGTTTGTTGTGCTTGAAGTGGTTCCATCCCCATATTTGGTAAAGACAGTTTCTGAGTTCACTGAGTAGAATACCGAACTTACACCAGGCACAACTGACACTACTGGATTAGTAGTGCCATCATCAAAAGTATAGGTGATAGTTTTAGTAATGTGGTCACCCGCCCATGTCACAGGTGCACTATTAGCAACGTTAGTTACACTAGTGCCATTTGAGTAGTTAACAACCTCTATATTCGCAACGTATGTTCTTGATGTTACTAATGCACTTGGAATGACTGCAACAGTATTTCCTACGTCCCACCCAGCACAAGCAGTTAAAACCGCAGAAATTATAAAAGTTAGCAAAACTATAGATAATTTAGGCATGAGCACAAGAACTCAAGAAAATAATTGTAAAAATTAAAATTAAGGACTTCTTCATTTTAGGGATTTAGCTAATTATTTAATAACAATTTAATAAATGTGGTTATTAAATAATTTTATACGAACTATTTTGAAAAAAATAGTATTTATATAGCTAAATTGCCAACTAAAAGTAGGCATTTTCATATAAGCTGAAAGACCGCTTATGGCCCTTAACAACTTTCATCTCTGATTTTTCATCTCGAGCACACCAGTAAAAAAGGCTTACAGAAATTAATCTGTAAGCCTTTTGCTTTCTAACTATCGCTGAATTTAGGTACTAACTGGCAACCCGTTGTGCAATATGGGCTAGCGCCTCATCCACTTGGTCGATTAAAATCAAACACAAATCTCCTGCTTGCAAGCGAGATAGTGAAATATCAATGGCTATAAATTCACCTTGAATTTCATCTATCTTTTTGGTGCGCTTAGCGTTAACCAAACCATGTTGTAATAATTTGAGCACTTCACCATCTGCACGTCCGCGCTGACATTGATCTTGATACAAAATAATCTCGTCAAACACATCGCCTAAAATCTCAGTCTGGCGACTAATATCAACATCACGCCGATCGCCTGCACCACTAATCACCACCACGCGTTTCTTTGCCGGAATCGTTTCAACTGCAGCAACTAGCGCCAACATCGCATCTGGATTATGACCATAATCTGCAATCACACTAGCCCCACGATAATCAAAAAAGTTGAAGCGACCTGGTGCAGTCTGTGCGTCATTCACAAAGGTTGCTGCGCCATTACGTATCGTCTGCCAATCTACTTTTAATGCCCAAGCCGCGGCGATGGCGGCCATTGAATTTTCAACCTGAAAGCCTATTGTGCCATTTCTTGTAATTGGAATTTGTGCAAGTTCGATACGTTCCTCAAACTCTGATTGATCTGCTAGCAATTGTGCCGCTACGATATAGCCATCTTCCATATAGACTATTCGGCGACCACGGGCGTAATGGGTTGCCATCACAGGGTGATGTCGATCTTGAGTAAAAAACGTGACCGAACCAGGACAGGAGTCCGCCATATTCGCTGTCATTGGGTCAGCCGCATTCAGCACGGCCACACCATCCGGCGCAACATTTTGCACTACCACGCGTTTGACTACCGCTAAATCTTCTACTGTTGTAATGTAGCTTAATCCCAAATGATCCCCCATGCCAATGTTGGTCACTACCGCAACATTACAGCGGTCAAAAGCCAAACCCTCACGTAACACACCGCCACGCGCCGTTTCAAACACTGCAGCATCTACATCTGGATGAAATAAAACATTACGCGCACTTTTTGGCCCACTGCAATCGCCAGTGTCAATACGTTTACCTTCAATATAAACACCGTCAGAATTAGTCATACCTACACGCAAGCCCTGACAGCCCAAAATATGTGAAATCAAGCGTACTGTGGTTGTTTTACCATTCGTGCCAGCAACCGTTACTAAAGGAATGCGCCCATTTTCCCCTGCTGCAAACATGCTAGCAACAATCGCTTCTCCCACTGCGCGAGCTTTACCAAATGATGGCTGTAAGTGCATGCGTAAGCCTGGTGCAGCATTCACTTCTACAACACCGCCACCTTGTTCTGTTAGTGGCTTATCGACCGTGTCACACACCACATCAACACCACAAACATCTAAGCCTATCATTTGTGCAGCGGCAACGGCTGACGCTGCCAACTCTGGATGCACGTCATCCGTCACGTCAGTGGCTGTACCCCCCGTACTAAGGTTAGCATTGTTGCGTAAAATAACGCGAGCACCCTTGGGTGGTACTGATTCTGGCGTAAAATTTTGTGTGTCTAAACTCGCTAAAGCAATATCATCTATGCGAATTTTAGTGAGCGAAGTCGCGTGCCCTAACCCTCGTCTTGGATCACTATTCACTTGATCAACCAGCGCGCGGATAGTATGTGTACCATTACCAATCACTAGTGGTGGCTCACGCCTAGCTGCAGCTACCAAATGATTACCTACAACCAGTAAGCGAAAATCACTGCCCGGTAAAAATCTTTCTACTAATACATCTTCGCTAATTACCGCAGCTGCTATATAGGCGGCGTTCAACTGCTCACGCGTGGTGATATTGACCGTAACGCCCTTACCCTGATTACCATCTTTAGGTTTTACCACCACGGCACCGCCAATTTCATTCATGGCGAGCCATGCATCTTCAGCGTCAGATACTTCTCGACCATTGGGAACAGGCACACCAGCAGATTCTAATAGCCGTTTAGTAAGCTCTTTATCTTGAGCAATAGATTCAGCAATCGCACTACTAAGATCAGTTTCTGCCGCCTGAATACGCCGCTGCTTACTACCCCAACCAAACTGCACCAAGCTGCCTTCAGTCAGGCGTCTATACGGCACACCACGTGCTGTGGCAGCATCTACAATCGCACCTGTGCTTGGGCCTAAGCGTACATCTTCGTCCAAATCTTTTAGCTGAAATAAAGCGGCATCCAAATCAAAAAGAGTGTCAGTCAGCGCAGCTCTACACAACTCTTCCGCTAACTCAATAGCTTGCCGACCTACTGCTTCCTCACTATATTCAAACACTACTTGATATACGCCCGTTTCAAGCGTTGCCACAGTGCGGCTAAACGAGACCTGACAGCCTGATTCTGCTTGTAGTGCAAGTGCTGCCAGCTCTAGCACATGCGCCATTGAAACAGCGCCAGTATGACCACTTAATTTTAACGAACCAATTGCGGGGAATAATGCACGCAATCTAGCCTCATAACCGCTGATATTTGCAATGCAATTTTCTAGATCACTACACGTCACAATCGCCTCAATGGATTTATGACGGCTCCATAGATTAGGCCCACGCAGTGCTCGAACTCGTGATACTTCCATTAAACAGTTTTCCTTGTAATATCAAATTCAACATCGGCCTGCATCACTGAAAAAGTCTCAATGCCTGCACGTATAAGTGCTGGAGACATACCTAGCGCCCATGCGGCGGCGATTGCAGCCAAGACATAATCAAGTTTTTCACCATGGCAATCCGCACCCAATAATGGAATAGACATCAACTTAGTTAACGCTATCTTTGTATTACCCGTTGCAAGCACTATGCGGTCGTCAACCAACAGCACTGCTTGGCCATTTTGTTTTATGTGGATATCTATCACTGGCAAAACCGCATCACGCGAAAAGAAAATGACATTCCCATCACATAAATCTGCCATCAGCGCTACTATGGGATCTGCTGCGTTAAGCACAGCTGTTCCAGTACTCAACACAACATCAACTTGTGTGCGTAGCACGTTATAAACCTGCTCTGGCGTTTCAATGTAACAGGCACCGTAATGTTGTTCTGGTTGAAGGTTAGTAACAACACCCACCTGACAACGGTCATAACCGAGACCTTCTGTCAAAATCGTTGTGACACTATTTTCAATGACTGCAGCATCTACTCTGCGATTCATCAATATTTTTTGTGCCGCCGCCCATGTTGCGCAATCTCGCTTTTCAATCAATCGTTGATCAAAATACAAGCCATCAGTACACGCAAGCCCAACATGTTGACCACTTAAATGAAGCAACCTAGCCACAATTTTTGCCACCAAGGTTTTGCCACTGCTACCTGCAATACCAATCACAGGAATACGGCCACTATCATCTTCAGCAAATAGGCTATCTACAATCGCCTTACCTACTGGACGCGGTTGACCTTCAGCGGGCTTAAGATGCATCAGTAAACCAGGGCCAGCATTCACCTCTACAATTGCACCACGCTGAGCACCTAACGGCTGTGAAATATCTTCAGCCACCATATCAATGCCTGCAATATCAAGACCTACAATGCGGGCCGCCAACGTAGCCACTGCCGCCACTTCAGGATGCACAAGATCAGTAACATCCAGTGCTATGTTGCCATTACGCTGAATGATAATTGAGGTATTTTTAGGCAGAATTGAATCTGTAGTAAACCCCTGTCGTTCGATTTCAAAAACCACAGAAGGATTTTGATCGATGGAGAGTAAATCAAGTGGAAACTCTTCCGCCTCGCCTCGCCTCGGATCACTATTAATTTGCAAATCGATTAACTGATGAATAGAAGACTTGCCATCCCCAATCACTGAAACAGACTCTCCTCTAGCCGCCGCGGCTAATCGCCCGCCGATAACAAGTAGGCGATGCTCATTACCACGCACAAAGCGTTCAACGATGACTTCGCTACCTTCATCTTCGGCAAGTTTAAATGCAGCTTCAACCTCTGCGCGTGTCATGAGCTCAGTGGACACGCCTCGCCCATGATTACCATCACTCGGTTTAACGACTACTGGCAATCCAATATCTTCAGCCGCCTCCCAAGCATCTTCTGGACTGTCGACAATTCTGCCTTCAGGCACAGGGACACCACAGGTTTGCAATAAGCTTTTAGTTAAATCTTTATCGCGAGAAATACCTTCGGCAATCGCGCTTGTCTGATCCGTTTCGGCTGTCCAAACACGATGCTGACGTGCACCATAGCCTAACTGTACTAAATTTCCATCGGTCAATCGAATAGAAGGGATTTGTCGCTCAGTGGCCGCATCCACAATACATGCAGTACTTGGGCCCAAGCACAAAGAATCGACCATTTCACGCAACTGAGCCAGCGTGCTAGCAACATCAAAAGGACGGTCTTCAATCGCCGCCATGACTAAATCACGTGCTGCAACAAATGCAGCGCGACTGACTTGTTCATTGCGTGAGCGAACAACTACTTTATATACGCCTCGCACGTCGGTGCTACGTGCTTTACCAAAACCACCCTGCATGCCTGCCATACTCTGCAATTCAAGCGTCACATGCTCTAAAATGTGCCCCGGCCAAGTACCTTCACGTACCCTTTGTAAAAAACCACCACGTTCACCAATGCCACAACGGTGCTCCGCTAATGAAGGCAACCAAGCAGTCAGTCGTTCGTAAAAACCTGGGATGGTATTAGAGGGGGAATCTTCTAAAGGACCGATATCTAGCCAAACTTCCAGCACAGGACGGTATGTCCATATATTAGGGCCATGCAGCGGTAAAAATTTGAGAAACTCCATCAATCTGTCCAAATAAATTATAAAGTGGAAGGTATTGCCAATGTTGTGAAGTGACTTAGGTGCGCCGAAAGGGCTGACATTTCATCATATCTACGCTTTTAGCGTATTTCTTACACAAATGCTTTTTCTATATTTATGAGCCTAGCTGATTGTAGTACACTTAGCCGCTGTGAACAATCAAATATCCCCCTCAACTTCAGCCAGCAAAGTGTTACCGAGCGCTTGGCTAGCCATTACTAATGCACAATTAGCATTAAGCCCTTTGCTACCCGCAGAAGTAATTCATGGTTGCTTAGAAATCAATCTCGACAACCAACTGTATTTCAAAAAGCAACTGCTTGTTATCTCCAATCAGCGACTACTGTGTTTTCATGATATTCATCATGCATCTTCAGAAAATTTAACTGCATATGGCTATCACGCAAATTTAAAACTGCAGCGCCATGACCATGCGGGGGTTGGAAAAATAGAATTATTTGATGGCGAAATAAGGCTTGCCGTTTGGTTTTATACGTTGGCACAAGATATTGTTGCCGCTCGCTTTATCAAACAGTTTAAGCAACAGCTCACCAGTTTCATTTCCGGCCTACCTGTCCCTATTGAGTCCGCAGAAATCTGCCCAAATTGCCAAACTGCGCTTTCAACGGATGACGATGAGTGCCCGCAATGTAACAGCACGATAGATAGCCCACCATCCACTTGGACATTATTTAGGTTATGGCGTTTTGCCAAGCCCTATCAATGGCAATTATTGGCTGGGTTTTTACTCATGCTCGCATCTACCGCAGCCACACTAGTACCACCTTACCTCACTATTCCACTCATGGATAAAGTGCTTATTCCCTACCAAAACGGAGCGCCTATCGACACTAACATGGTGGCATTACTACTGACTGGGCTGTTTGGCTCGGCGCTGTTGGCTTGGGGACTAGGTTGGGCTAAGACTTATATACTGGCACTAGTCAGTGAGCGTATTGGCGCCGACTTACGTACCATCACCTACGAGCATTTACTAAAACTCTCACTTGAATATTTTGGTGGCAAACGTACTGGCGACTTAATGTCGCGTATAGGCTCAGAGTCCGACCGTATCTGTGTGTTTTTATCGCTACATTTGTTGGATTTTGCAACCGACGTGCTGATGATTATCATGACGGCCACCATTCTAATTTCCATCAACGCTAAATTAGCGCTGGTCACGTTGTTGCCCCTGCCATTTATTGCTTGGATGATACATTTGGTGCGCGACAAGCTACGCACAGGCTTTGAAAAAATCGATCGGGTCTGGTCACAAGTAAGTAACGTATTGGCGGATACCATTCCTGGTATCCGTGTCGTTAAAGCGTTTGCACAGGAAGGTCGAGAATCTAACCGCTTCCGTGAAGCCAATCAGCACAACTTAGCCGTCAATGACCGCATCAATAAAATTTGGTCGTTATTCTCGCCTAGCGTCACCTTACTGACAGAAGTAGGATTGCTTATGGTATGGGCATTCGGCATCTGGCAAGTGTCACATAATGAAATTAGCGTGGGGGTACTGACTGCCTTTTTAGCTTATATCAGCCGCTTTTACACAAGACTCGATTCTATGAGTCGTATAGTTTCGGTTACCCAAAAAGCCGCTTCTGGCGCAAAACGTATTTTCGACATTCTTGACCATGTCTCCAGCGTTCCTGAACCGACTAATCCGGTGCACCTTGATGCTGTGAGCGGTCAAATTGAAATACGCAACGCTGGCTTCCGCTATGGCAACCGCGCGGTGATTAAAGACATTAACCTCACTATCGCGCCGGGCGAAATGATCGGTCTAGTGGGCCATAGTGGCTCAGGTAAAAGTACGCTGGTCAATTTAATGTGTCGCTTCTATGACGTATCGACAGGCTCTATTAGCTTAGATGGCGTGAACATTCGTGCGCTACCTATCTCTGAATATAGACGCAATATCGGCCTAGTATTGCAAGAACCTTTCTTGTTTTTTGGTAGTATTGCTGAAAATATTGCTTATGGTAAACCTGAGGCCACCCGCGCAGAAATAGTCGCTGCGGCCCGCGCTGCGCATGCCCATGAGTTTATCTTGCGTTTACCGCATGGGTATGATTCTCTAGTTGGTGAACGTGGTCATGGCCTATCGGGTGGTGAACGCCAACGCATCTCCATTGCCAGAGCATTATTGATTAATCCACGCATTCTAATTTTGGATGAAGCGACGGCCTCTGTTGATACTGAAACCGAAAAAGAAATCCAAAAAGCACTCGATAATTTAGTGCATGGCCGCACCACCATTGCCATTGCTCACCGACTTTCTACTTTGCACAAAGCTAATCGCCTAGTGGTGTTAGATCAAGGTCAAATCGTAGAAGTAGGTAACCACGATGATTTAATGGCACGCGAAGGGGCCTATTACCGTCTGTATCAAGCACAAGCGCGTAATGTAGATACAGACTTGGATGATCTCAACAATGACGATGACACCCCCAACAAAGAAATCGACATATAAGTATGGAACACTTCCCTAACATTACTCAATTTAAGCTGTCTCGCAATGCTGCTGGGCAGCTACAGCTGATGACAGATGACGGCACCCTTCATGTAGGCGTATTTCCTGTGCGGGCGTTTCCTATTAGCGCTGCCGATGAAGGCTTATCGCTCGTGAGCGCGGATGGTCATGAGCTGCTATGGATAGATCGTGTGGCAAACCTCACTGACGACAACCGACAACTACTCAATGCAGAACTCAGCCAACGTGAATTCATGCCAGAAATTCTACGTATACATGAGGTTTCTAGCTTCGCCACCCCCAGTACATGGCAGATAGAAACCAACCGTGGCAATGCCGAACTCGTGCTTAAAGCCGAGGATCATATACGGCGCTTAAGTCACACCAGCTTACTCATTACCGATAGCCATGGCATTCACTTTTTGGTGCGT
>CAILFU010000231.1 GCA_903833595.1 uncultured Pseudomonadota bacterium | reverse complement strand
CTCATAGAAAATGCCGTATACCACGGCATTGAGCCGCTGGCTGCAGGAGGTAAAATTACCATTCAAATTTATACCAAGCGTAATGAGGTGCACTTGGTATTAACTAACCCTTATCACACTAAAAATACCCGCCATATTGGCAATAAAATGGCGCTTAAAAATATTAAAGAACGCTTAACCTTACATTTTGATCTTGAGGCTTCTTTAAAAAGTACGCAGTTAAATGGTGAATATCAAGTACATATTATCTTGCCCCACACAACAAAATGACACCCTCGCTCAAACTTTTAATCGCCGATGACGAAGCCCCAGCGCGCAATCGCCTACGTGAACTTTTAAGCGACATGCACAATGTTCATATTGTGGCGGAAGCTAAAAATGGCCAAGAAGCACTCAATCTCATTAACGATTACCAGCCTGATATCGCCTTGTTAGATATACGTATGCCAGAGATGAATGGGATTGAAACCGCGCAACATTTACAAAAAATGGCCCATCCACCTGCTGTCATTTTTACCACCGCTTTTGATCGCTATGCGATGCAAGCTTTTGATTTAAATGCGGTGGATTACTTATTAAAACCCATCCGCTTTGAACGCTTGCAAGCTGCAATTCATAAGGCGCAAGCCTTACGACCTAAGCAACTTGAAGCGCTTGTGCCACTTAACCCACAAAGAACGCACATCAGCATTGCTGAACGCGGACGTATTTTATTAATTCCCGTTGCTGATATTATTTATTTACGTGCCGAGCAGAAATACACTACCGTACGCACCGCCGAAAAAGAATACTTACTAGAAGAATCTCTCAACAATTTAGAGCAAGAGTTTGGCGCTATTTTTATACGATTGCATCGTAATTGTTTGGTGGCCAAAGCTTATATTTTAGGCTATGAGAAACGTCTACAATCACCTCATGATGCACTCGAAGTTGAATGCAATGTCGACCATGAGGATAAAAATCCTGATAAGCATTGGGTGGCTTTATTAAAAAATATTCCCGAAACTATTACCGTTAGTCGTCGCCAGCAACACTTAATCCGCTCAAGTTAAAAGCAAGGCAATGCTTGTGTTAAAATTACAGCTCTCATTAAAAATTAATTAGCCCACCTACAGCACATGAATACTTTATCTAACACGCCAGCGTCTAGTTTTACTATTCCAAACAAACTGGTCATTGCTTCGCGTGAAAGTCCGCTGGCGATGTGGCAAGCGCTACATATTCAAAGCCGTTTGCAAACACTTTACCCTAACACGACTGTTGAGATTTTAGGCATGACTACCACAGGCGACCAAATTTTGGACACGCCTTTAGCTAAGGTCGGTGGTAAAGGTTTATTTGTAAAAGAGCTGGAAATGGCACTAGCAGATGGGCGCGCAGATTTGGCAGTGCATAGCATGAAAGACGTGCCAATGAATTTACCAGACGGCTTCATGATGGCTGCCACCGGAGAGCGTGAAGACCCACGAGATGCGTTTGTTTCAAACAATTTCACTTCGTTAGAAGACCTGCCCATCGGCAGTATTGTTGGCACATCAAGCCTGCGTCGGCAAAGTCAACTTCAGGCACGTTTACCACACTTAAAGATTGAATCTTTACGCGGCAATCTACAAACACGCTTACGTAAGCTAGACGAAGGCCAATATGCCGCCATTATTTTAGCCGCAGCAGGCTTAATCCGACTTGGTCTGAGTGCGCGTATTCGCAGTGTTATTTCACCGGAACAAAGTATTCCAGCAGTAGGTCAAGGCGCGTTGGGCATTGAGATTAATGCTAATCGCCCTGATTTACTCGCTATTCTTGCACCACTCAATCATGCAGATACCCAAGTCTGTGTAGAGGCTGAGCGGGGCATGAGCCGCGCCCTAGCAGGTAGTTGCACAGTACCCTTAGGCGCCTATGCGACATGTGAAGCAGATCAAATTCATATTACTGGTTTTGTTGCTAGTGTAGATGGCAAACAGATGCTGATTGAGACGGCCAGTGGTAGCCGAAATCAAGCAGAGGCATTGGGTAAGCAGTTAGCCAAGCAACTGCTAGCAAAAGGTGCAAACGATATACTGTCAGCATTAGATGGTCAAAAATAGGGCGCCCATAATTAATTCACCATGGCTGATGACTTACTAACAGGGCTTCATGTTGCGGTTACACGTCCTGTAGATCAGGCAGCCAGTCTATGTGAAGCCATTGAATGTTATGGTGGTAAAGCCATTACATTCCCACTCATTGCTATCTCCCCTTTAATAGATTACTTTGCGTTTGAGCAAGCCATTGCTAATCTTGAAGATGCTAATTGGGCTATATTTATCAGCACCAATGCAGTAGATAACGCTCTACCAAGAATACTCAAAAAATTCGGCAAGATACCTAAAAATCTAAAGTTTGCTGCGATAGGCCATCAAACTGCAAAACAGCTTAGTCTTTATGGGGTTCAGCAGGTACTCACCCCTCAAACGCGTTTTGACAGTGAAACCCTATTAGCTTTAGCAGAAATGCATGATGTTGCCAACGAAACCATCATAATTTTTCGTGGGCTAGGTGGCCGTGACGTATTGGCAGAAACGCTCAAATCACGTGGCGCCAATATCATTTTTGCTGAATGTTATCGCCGCACTAATCCTCAGAAAGATGCGCAATTACTAAGCCGCCTTTGGCAGCAAAATCAACTTAATGCAGTGGTTGTCACCAGTAGTGAAGCTATGCGAAATTTGGTCGATCTGGCCAGCGAGTCAGACTATCTACAACACGTCACGCTTTGTGTAAATCACGCTAGAATAGCCGAACTACCAATACAACTTGGCTTAAAAGTTTTGGTCACGGACGCGCCTGGGGACGATGCAATGATTAAGTGTCTATCACAACTAGTGAATAAGCATGGCTGAAGAAATAATAGAAATAATCAGCAGACGTAAGCCCTCACTATACTCAAACGCCGCTTTAATACTAGTGTTTGCGGCACTGCTTATCCTAGCATGGCAATGGCTAAATACGCGTCAACGATTTAATGAAGTTGAAAATTCACTCAGCCAAAAATTAGAACACTATCAAACGCTCAATCAACAAAGCCTAGCCCTAGCAAAGAAAGCTGAAGAACGCAGCATACAAGCAAATGCGCGCACCATCGTTTTAGAACAAAAATTAGCTGAATCACGCGATCAACAAGACGTCTTACAAACGCTGTATAACCAACTTGCAGAAAACCGAGAAGCATCAGCACTTTCTGAAGTTGAACAGCTTTTAAGTATTGCCAATCAACAATTGCAACTTGCCGGCAATGTTAAATCTGCATTATTGGCAATGCAAGCAGCCGATAAACGATTAGAACCACTTAAGCTCCCACGCGCAATACAACTACGTGAAACGCTTGCAGTTGAAATTGAAAATTTGCGCAAGCTGCCGCAAATAGACATTACCAGCATGAGTATGCAATTAGAGAAATTGGCCGCTTTATGCGCGACTTTACCTTTAATTAGCGAACGCCAACCAACACTCAATGCAAATGCCACGCAAATAAATTTGCATAAACCCACACAGCTTAACGCTATACAAAAAATTGCATTGCCTATTTGGAATGACATTAAAAACTTAGTCACGGTAGAGCGCATCGATCATCCAGAGCCCCCTTTACTGGCAGCTGATCACGAATTTTACTTACGTGAAAATTTAAAATTACGCTTATTAACAGCACGCATTGCTTTGCTACAGCATGATGAAGCAAGCTACATTACAGATTTAAATACGGTATCGGTATGGCTAAATCAATATTTCGACACTAAACATCCGAATGCGATTCAAGCCTTTAAATTACTAAAGAAACTATCTAGCAACAACATCAGCATTGAGTTGCCACAACTTACCGAAAGTATGGCCGCGGTCAATCGCTACAAGCAGAGTCTTGAAAAAAGCGATTAGTTTATGATAAAACGTAAAGTGTTTTGGTGGCTATTGATGTTTTTAGTGCTGGTTAGTACCGTATGGTTTGCCAGCAACAATGAAGGTTATGTACTCATCATCCGCCCACCCTACCGACTACAATTTTCATTCAATTTTCTACTTATTTTGATGGTATTAGGTTTTTTAGCCATTCATTATTGCCTAAGATTTATACTTTTTTTACGGCGACTGCCCGCTTACAAACGCAGTAAGCAAGAAGCTCAGCGTCTAAAAGAAAGTAGTGCGGCACTAGTTGAAGGCCTAGAAGCACTAGCCGAAGGTGACTTTGAAAGTGCCGAGACAGCCGTTAAACATGCACATGATTTAATACAAAATGTTGCTAATAGCCACAAAGTAAAACGACCATAAAATTAACGGTTATCAGTGATAACCGCCAACTTCAACCTACCGCTTTAGCATCAACACTAGTCAACTAATGAATTAGATAGCTCTATAGCGGCCCCATACATTTTGCGCTTTCGACCCATAGCAGTCGTTCGTACTAAAACTCGCCCCACCTCTTTGAGGTGCGACAATTTGCCACATTCCAAAGCTTAATTTCCTCTGATATTATTCGCCGCTAATTATTTTATTAATGCGGAATTTAATATGTTTTTAATCAAAAATACTTTGTCTAAATGCGCGATGTTACTTGTTGCGTTTATTGTGACATATGCATGTTGGTCAAGTTTGGCGATTGCTGACGACAAGTCAGAAAATCTGCAGATACAAACACTTATTTCCACTATTTACGATAAACCAAACCTCAAGGTTGAAACCACACCCATTGTAGTTGTTAATGAATATGCCATTGCTGATTGGACACAAGGCGAAAGAGGCGGTCGTGCATTGCTACAGCGCATTAATGGTAAATGGGCCATTATGGCTTGTGGGGCTGATGGTTTTAAAGACGCAAAAAAGCTAGCTGATGCTGGCATTCCATTACCTCAAGCCAATAGTTTAGTAGCAAAGCTTACTACTGCTGAGAAGTCTATTGATCCTCATCGTTTACATCTATTCAGTCTATTTGGCACCAAAAATGATCCCATCAAAAAGGATCATCACGAGCATCACACTCATTAAAATTTAGGGAAATAATATGAAAAATAAAAAAATAGCTTTAGCTGTATGCTTGGCTTTCTCTGGGCGTGCATTTGCTGAAATTAACATAGCTCTACCAGATGTAGTGGTAACAGCGCATCCTATTGTTGAAGAAATCCAACTTGATGCATTTTCAAGTACATCTGCGTTGGTAACTGAAGATCAGTTGCGCGATCAAAATGCAGTAGATTTAGCCGCGGCATTGCGTAGAACTCCTGGTGTACAAATATCTCGCTATAACCCCGTTGGTGCTTTCGGCGGCGATCAAGGTGGTGCAGTATATATCCGCGGAATGGGTGTGAGTCGTCCAGGTAGCGAAATTAAAACCTACATTGATGACATCCCTTTTTATATGGGTGTTTGGGGGCATCCTTTACTTGATTTACTGCCAGTTAATGGTATGCAATCTATTACGGTATATAAAAGCCCACAACCACAGATTAACGGTAACAATTTCGCGTCAATCAATTTAGAAACAAAGCGCGCTACTGAAGATGGCATTCATGGTGACGGAAGATTATCTGGAGGATCTTTTGGCACTGTTATTGAACAAGCTAACGTTGTTGGTCGCACAGGTCCTGTGGACTTTATGTTAGCTCAAGGCTATGCAAAATCTAATGGAGATCGACCGAATTCAGATGGTGAACTAAAGAATGTCATGGGGCGTATCGGTACTCAATTTGACTCACACTGGCGTGCTGATGTGAGCGTACTTTATGTGGATAACAAAGCCAGTGATCCACAGGATGCTCGTGGAACAATAAACCCCATTACGCCAGAATACAAATCACAGGCCACCATGCTTACAGCGAGTGTTTCACACAAATATGAGAATTTGAGCGGTAGTTTGAAGATATATAGAAATCAAGGTCATGGTGATTTGTACAATGACAATCGCTCAGGTGGGTGGGGTACTTTTTTCACTGATTTTGATATGAGCGGAGTACGTCTTAAAGAACAAGTCTCGCTTTGGACAGGTGGCACTGTTTTGGCTGGTTTAGATGTGGATAAAATTTCGGGTAAAGTTAAAGGGCAATTTACCGGACCCTTTACCGGTGAAGCTGAAAATATGCCTAACTTCCGCACCACTTCTCCCTATTTAGCCGTTAGTCAGGATATTAAAGTTAATGAGGTATGGAATCTAGTTCCATCAGCAGGTATTCGCTTTTATCGTCACAGTGAATACGAGTCCAAATCTGCACCTCATGCAGGGCTATCACTTGTTTCTGAAAAAGCAACTATTTTTGCCAATGTCTCAAAAGGTATTAACTATCCAGGTATAGAGGGCCCTGCCATACAAGCAGCTTTACCATTCTTATTTAATGGAACAACTTGGCAAAATTTATCTGCCGAAGAATTGAATCATAAAGAAATTGGCTTAAAGTTTTCGCCAACCGCAACAACTCAGGTTGATATTAGCCTATTCCGCGATGACATTAAAAATCGATATATTTATGATTTTTCATCCAATGCAATATTCCCTTTTCATAATCAAACGGTATTTCAAAATTTGGGCGGTTACCACACAAATGGATCTGAGTTGTCAATTAAACAAAAGCTTGGTCAAGATTGGACTGCTTTTGGTGGCCTAACATTGCTTGATCCGAGTATCAACAACCTTCCTTATACACCAAAAACGGCGTTCACGGCTGGTTTAAATGGCAATGTGGGTCTGGTAAAGATTGCTATAGACGCACAATACCAATCACAAGTATTTGCGCTAAACCGGGATAGAAATATATCAAATCCCAATACTGAAAAAGTAGCATCCTTTACAGTAGTTAATGTGCGTGGCTCTTACCCACTACCGGCATTAGGTAAAAAAGGTGAGATATTCGTTGCACTAGATAACCTGCTTGATGAGAAATATGAATACCGCCCTGGCTATGCAATGCCAGGTATCTCAGGTCAGTTAGGCGTTTCTGCTAGTTTCTAAATTAATCAAACGAGTCTAGTTTCCATAATTCATGGTGACTAGACTCGTTTTAAGCTACTATTTTTTTACATTCTTTGGCGCAAGCTGAGCAACTTTGATCTCAAGCTTTATATGCCTCGTGTTTATTTGAAGGTCCGCTTATGGCCCAAAGCACTCATAAACCTCTGAAAAGTGCCTGCTTAAAAGCAGTCTGTGACGATAATTAACTGCTATTTTTTAAATAGCTACCGTGAATTTGCAAAACATAAATCATCATATAAGCATCCTAATACAGAATATTAG
>CAILFU010000230.1 GCA_903833595.1 uncultured Pseudomonadota bacterium | reverse complement strand
TCATTCTATGGTTGAATATATTGATGGCAGTATATTGGCGCAACTGGGCAATCCGGATATGCGTACGTCTATTGCATATGGACTGGGTTATCCAGAGCGATTAAGTAGTGGTGTGAGTAGTCTAGATTTACTTACCACAGCGCGCTTAGACTTCTGTGCGCCAGATACAACACGTTTCCCTTGCTTGCGAATTGCTTATGATGCCTTATACGCAGGTGGCACTGCACCAGCAATTTTGAATGCCGCAAATGAAATGGCTGTCGAGGCCTTTTTGGCAGAGAAAATTGGCTTTATGGATATCCCTAACGTTATTGATAGCGTGTTGACGGTCGCCAAAGTAGAACATGTTGAATCAATTGAGCAATTAGTAGCGGTTGATAGGATGGCAAGACAATCTGCCGCAATACTGATTAAAGCTTTATGCTAACAGCGCTGGCTTTCATTTTAACGCTAGGCTTGTTAGTGACTGTGCATGAGTATGGTCATTTTCAGGTTGCGCGTTGGTGCGGGGTCAAAGTATTAAAGTTTTCTATAGGGTTTGGTAAGCCACTTTGGTCTAAAAAAATTGGCTTAGATCAAACAGAGTTTGTACTAGCGGCAATACCCTTAGGCGGTTTTGTTAAAATGTTAGATGAGCGTGAGTTTGAGCAGGATGAAGTATCGCCAGGTGATTACTCAGAAACGCAGCTAAAACGTGCTTTCAATCGCCAATCCGTCAACAAGCGCATTGCCATTGTACTAGCAGGGCCGATGGCTAATTTATTGCTCGCTATTTTTTTATATTGGCTGTTGTTCATGACAGGGGTCGTGGGGATGAAGCCAACAGTAGGAAAAGTACTTGATTCTAGCCCTGCGGCAATCGCTAATTTTGTGTCTGGTGAAACTATACAGAAAATCAATGGTAGAGTCGTATCGACATGGCAGGAGGTAAGTTGGTTTTTATTGAACGAATCTTTAAAAAATAGCAGCGTAGAAATTCAAGCGATAAGCAGTAATCAAGAAATTCTAACGCATCAACTTAGTTTGTCGACAATCAATATTGATGATGTGAGTAAAGACACTTTAACATTATTAGGGTTGACTGTTCTCCAACCTAATATTGCTGCGCGTGTTGGCGATGTCGTTAATGGCAGTCCAGCAGATCTAGCTGGTTTAAAAACAAATGATTTAGTATTGTTGATTGGCAATACTCAGGTTAAATCATGGGAAGACTTTGTAGAAGTCGTTAGGCAGCATGCCAATGTCCCTCTTGATATGCTGGTGCTACGCAACTCAGCAGAAATCAAATTAACAGTAAGGCCGAGTGCTGTGATTGAGCATGGCAAAGAAGTTGGGCGTATTGGTGCTGCATTAAGAATTGAGCAAAGTGAGCTCGATCGATTTTTTGTAACTGTACATTACTCTGCAATACAATCACTCGTAAAGGCAACAGAGAAGACTTGGGAAACTGCAATTTTCAGTTTAAAAATGTTGGGTAAAATGGTTTCAGGGCAAGCATCATGGAAAGGGATGAGTGGGCCTGTTACTATTGCCAACTATGCTGGGCAAAGCGCTGGTATGGGCATTAAGGTCTTTATTGGATTTCTGGCACTCATCAGCATTAGTATAGGGGTGCTGAATCTATTACCTATACCAGTTTTAGATGGGGGTCATTTGATGTACTATATGGTTGAAATTTTAACTGGTAAAGCTGTACCCGA
The DNA here is from genome assembly GCA_903833595.1 of uncultured Pseudomonadota bacterium. Classification (GTDB taxonomy): domain Bacteria; phylum Pseudomonadota; class Gammaproteobacteria; order Burkholderiales; family Methylophilaceae; genus Methylotenera. Next base: position 24,573 of record CAILFU010000230.1, on the reverse strand, counting down.
GTCGTTGATGGTGGTTGGACAAAAAATTGGCTTTTCTATGCTAGGTTTTATGATGGTCATCGCGTTTTATAATGATATAAATAGATTGATAACAGGCTGATTGCATGTCAATAAAAAAATTAATATTCTCAAATCGAGCAAAAAGTAAGTTTAAGAACTTTAAACTTAAATCCATTCTATTTTTAGCGATTGCTTTGTATGCTAGTTCAGCTTTAGCACTAGAGCCATTTGTCATTAAAGACATACGTATTGAGGGTATACAGCGTACAGAAGCAGGGACAGTGTTCTCTAATCTGCCTGTTAAAGTAGGTGATACCATGAGTGATGAGCTTGCTTCGCAAGCCATTAAAGCTTTATATGGCACCGGATTTTTTAAAGATGTCCGTATTGAAAGTGAAAACGGCGTGCTGGTGGTAACTGTACAAGAACGCTCATCCGTGGCGCAAATTGATTTTAGTGGTAATAAATCTTTCCCTACCGACAAAATGAAAGAAGGCCTTAAACAAATCGGCATTTCTGAAGGTCAAATATTTGATAAATCTCAACTCGATCGTGCAGAACAAGAGATTAAGCGGCAATATTTATCTCAAGGTAAATATGGGGCTACAGTTAAAGCGGTAGTCTCACCGTTAGAGCGTAATAGGGTGGCTGTTCGCTTTGATATTGAAGAGGGCGCAGTTTCAAAAATTCGCAGTATCAATATTGTAGGCAATCAAGCTTTCTCTATGGATGATTTGCGGGCGGAATTTTTACTGACCACACCAAATTGGATGAGTTGGTGGAATAAAGACGATCAGTATTCAAAGCAAAAATTAAACGCTGATCTAGAAACGCTCAGATCTTTTTATATGAACCAAGGTTACCTAGAGTTTAATATTGACTCAACTCAAGTATCAATCACCCCTGATAAAAAAGATATTTACATCACAGTGAATGTGACTGAAGGCGAAAAATATACCATTTCAGAAGTAAAATTGGCGGGCGATACAGTTGTACCAGATACTGAATTGCAGCAATTAATTACAGTTAAAAAAGGCGATACGTTTAGCCGAAGTAATATCACGCAGTCGAGTAAAGCCATTAGTGATCGCTTAAGCAATGACGGTTATGCCTTTGCTAATGTTAATCCAGTGCCTGACGTTAATAAAGAGCTACATACTGCCGCGTTTACCTTTTTCATTGATCCAGGTAAACGCGTCTACATCCGACGGATTAATATTGTAGGGAATACTCGTACGCGTGATGAAGTGGTGCGCCGCGAAGTAAGGCAATTGGAATCCGCTTGGTATGCGTCTAATAAAATTGATCGTTCCAAAGAGAGATTGGTGCGTACGCAATACTTCTCAGATGTTAATATTGAAACACCTGCAGTCCCAGGAACGGCAGATCAGGTCGACTTAAATATCAGTCTGATAGAACAATCTACCGGTAGTATACAATTCGGTGCCGGCTTGTCGAGTAGTGAAGGTGTGGTATTTGGCATTACAGTGAACCAAAATAACTTCATGGGTACGGGTAATCGCGTCAGTGCAAATGTGAATACCGGTAAAACGAATACTACTTACGCATTGTCTTATACAGACCCTTACTTTACACCGGACGGTGTAAGCCGAGGTTTTGATGTGTATCGACGAGATGTTAACACCAGTTCAACAAACAATGTGGGTACTTATAAGACCTCATCCTATGGTGGAGGTGTGCGATTTGGCATTCCTTTAAATGAGCGAGATGGCGTTAGTTTTGGTCTATCTACCGATCTTACCGACATTACTTTGTTTGATAATAGCCCAGTGCAATACCAAAATTACTGTGGCAATACTACAGGCTGTACAAGCAATTCTATAGCCCTCACTGCGGGCTGGGCGCACGATAGCCGCGACAGCATTATGTACCCCAAAAACGGTGTGTATCAGCGCCTAAATGGTGAGGTCACGATGCCCGTGCTTGATTTACAGTATTATAAAATCAACTATAAGCATGCTTGGTATAAAGAAATGGTCAAAGACCTGACCTTGTTGCTTAATGGTGAGCTTGGCTATGCCCATTCTTACGGCAGTGCGCAGTACCCGTTCTTTAAAAACTTTTATATGGGCGGTGTTGGCTCGGTGCGTGGCTATGCTATTGGCACTTTAGGGCCTAAAGATTCGACCAATACTTATTACGTCGGTGGCAATCAGAGTGCGTTAGCTACTGCTGAATTATTTTTCCCTATTCCTGGCCTTAAAGATTCTAAGCAGTTTAGATTGAGTACTTTCGTTGATTCAGGCTACGTTTGGGGCGCTAACCAAACTTATAATGTAAATGATTTGCGTTATTCGGCAGGGGTTGGTGTGAGTTGGTTCTCACCGTTTGGACCTTTGTCATTATTTTATGCTAAAGCGCTTAATGCTAGCCCAACGGATGTCACTGAAACTATACAATTCCAACTTGGCCAGCAGTTTTAAGATTTACACATCATAGTTGCTCATAGTGATTTAATGGTTAGACTTGTTGTGGCATAATATGCAGTTATTAAAGTGAGTGTTTTAGGAGATTCAATTGAGCCATACATTAAAAAGTTTAGTTTTAGCTAGTTTCATGACTTTCGCACTCTGTGCGCAATCAGCGGAGCTGAAGGTCGGCTATGTGCAAGTAGATAAAATCTTACAAGAAGCCCCACAAACGGCAGAAAGTGGTAAAAAATTAGAGCGTGAGTTTAGTCCCAGATCACAAGAATTAGATCGTATGGCTAAGCAAATTAAAGAATTAGAAACTGCGCTAGATAAAGATGGCTTAACCATTACAGAAGCAGAGCGACGTAATAAAGAGCGAGACGTACAAAATATTAAAATCGAGTTTCAGCGTAAGCAGCGTGAACTACGTGAAGATATTAATTTACGTAAAAATGAAGAGCTAGGTAGTTTGCAAGATCGCATTAATAAAGCAGTGCAATCAGTGGCAAAAGCTGAGAACTATGATTTAGTCATGTATAGTGGCGTGGCTTATGCTGCTGACAAAATAGATATAACAGATAAAGTGCTAAAATTATTAGGTAAAAAATAATTCATACTGAGCCTTCATTATTGATATTTAGTTTTTAAGGCTTACTGTAATAATGAAAGAATACTCACTAGTTGAAATAGCTAAGTTGCTAGGTGGGTCGGTGATAGGCGAGGAATCCACAAGAATCGCTCGTGTATCATCGTTAAGTAATGCACAACCTGGTGATATTTGTTTTATTCAAGATACTAAATACCAAAAAGCGATTGCTGCATGTCAAGCCAGTGCTTATGTGCTTAGTGCCAAAAATGCTGCGTTAACCCATCTTCCAAGAATTATTGTAGATCACCCTTATGCTTATTTTGCTAAGGTTTCTGCGCTTTTAAACACTCCGATTAAACCTCCATTAGGTATAGCCGCTAGCGCAATCGTAGACGTTAGTGCGCGTATTCCCGCATCATGTAGCATTGCTGCTTTAGCCGTGATAGGTACAAATGTGGTTTTGGGTGAAAATGTCGTAATTGGCAGTGGGTGCGTTATTGAAAATAACGTCACTATTGCTGACAATTCACGCTTAGAAGCAAACGTGACCATTAAGCATCATTGTGTAATAGGACAAAACTGCCATCTTTTTTCAGGGGCAGTCATCGGTTCAGATGGTTTTGGTTATGCTGAAGAATCTGGCATTTGGTTGAAAATACCGCAAGTAGGGCGTGTTGTGCTTCATGATAACGTTGATGTGGGTGCTAACACCACGATAGATAGGGGCGCACTAGACGATACTATTATTGAAGAGGGTGTGAAACTAGATAACTTGATTCAAATAGGCCATAACTGCGTCATAGGCGCACACACTGTCATTGCTGGATGTACTGGCATTGCAGGCAGCGCAAAAATTGGTAAGCATTGTAAAATCGGTGGCGCTGCAATGATACTTGGGCATTTGGAGATTACAGATCATGTGACTATTTCACCTGGTAGCATGATTACCCGGTCTTTATTAGTTGCTGACACCTATACAGCCTTAATGCCTTTTCAATCGCACAAAAACTGGCTGAATACCGCTGCAAAAATTCGACATTTAGAATCATTATCAGATAAAATTAAAAGTCTCGAAAAAGACATAGCTCTGTTAAAATCTAACTCATAATTACGCAAGATTTAGCACTCTACCCAATTGGCATCAATCTATAAAAGTAAGCTGAGATAAAAATGACTAATAATATAAATGCTACAAGCATGGATATCCATGAAATACTCGATCATTTACCCCATCGCTATCCCTTTGTCCTAATCGATCGCGTTATTTCTATGGAGTTGGGTAAGGAAATTGTGGCATTAAAAAATGTAACCATTAATGAGCCATTCTTCCCCGGTCATTTCCCTTATCATCCAGTAATGCCAGGTGTCTTAATTGTCGAAGCAATGGCACAAGCAGCAGCAATTTTGTCATTTAAGACTATGGGGGTAAAACCCAGTGATGATTCCGTTTATTACTTTGCGGGCATTGATAGTGCGCGTTTTAAAAAACCAGTCTCACCAGGCGATCAAATAGTATTTAACGTTAAAATTGACCGTATCTTAAAAGGGATTTGGAAATATTCTGGCGTTGCGCGTGTAGATGGCAGTATTGTGGCTGAAGCTCAAATGATGTGTATCTTAAAAGCGATCGATAAAAAAGAGAGCTAAGTAATGCTGGCACCAAAAATTCATGCAACGGCAATAGTGGATGCTAGTGCCGAGCTTGATTCTAGCGTAGAAATCGGTGCATATTCAATCATTGGTGCCAATGTCAAAATAGATGCGGGCACACGCATCGCTGGCCATGTCATGATCAATGGTCCGACTGTGATTGGTAAAAATAATCATATTTTTCAGTATTCTTCTTTAGGTGAAGCCCCGCAAGACAAAAAATATAACGGTGAGCCAACTTCATTGGAAATTGGTGACAATAATACCATTCGTGAATTTTGCACCTTTAATCGTGGCACAGTGCAAGACAAAAACATCACTAAAATTGGTAGTGATAATTGGATTATGGCTTATGTGCACATTGCACATGATTGCCAAATAGGTAACCATACTATTTTAGCTAACAATGCCTCTCTTGCAGGTCATGTTGATATTAATGATTATGCAATTTTAGGTGGATTTACGCTGATTCATCAGTTTTGCAAAATTGGCTCACATGTGATTACTGCGGTTGGCTCTGTAGTATTCAAAGACATTCCCCCCTATGTAACGGCGGCAGGTTATGAAGCTAAGCCTCATGGCATCAACGCTGAAGGCTTAAAGCGACGCGGCTTTAGCTCTGAGAGTATACTGCAAATAAAACGGGCTTATAAGGCGTTATATCGTAACGGGCTAACCTTAGATGAGGCAAAAATTGAACTTGCTACCATGCAGAAAAACACGCCTGAAATCAAATTGCTCACAGACTTTCTGAACATCTCTACTCGCGGCATTGTCCGTTAATTTACTAAAAATGCTTAGAATCGGTATTGTGGCAGGAGAAGCCTCAGGTGATTTACTTGGTAGTCATATTATTCAGGCATTGAAGAAAAAACGCACTGATATTGAATTTGTTGGCATTGCTGGACCTAAAATGATGAGCGAGGGCGCGCTGTCTCTTTTCTCGATGGAACGCTTATCAGTTCGCGGTTACGTAGAAGTCATTAAGCATTTATTTAGCCTACTTAGGTTAAGGCGCCAACTCCTGAAACATTTTATGAGTAACCGTCTAGATTTATTTATAGGGATTGATGCCCCAGACTTTAATTTCTGGTTAGAAAGGAAATTAAAAAGAAATGGCATTAAAACTATACATTATGTGAGCCCGTCAGTATGGGCATGGCGTAAAAATAGAATCAAAAAAATAAAAAATGCTGTATCACATATGCTGGCGTTATTTCCATTTGAACCTGCTTTGTATCATGGGGCTGGCATTCCTGTCACTTATGTCGGCCATCCACTGGCAGACATATTGCCAATGGAGCCAGATACTTCTGCAGCGCGTGAGGGTTTAAAGTTAAAGTCATCCGCATTGGTCGTTGCGATGTTGCCGGGTAGTCGCCAAAGTGAAGTGCAGCAGCATGCAGAGCTTTTTGTAAAAACAGCTAAACTAATCTATGCTGAATATCCCAATGCAATATTTTTAGTACCGCTTATTACGCGGGAAACTAGGCAGATTTTTGAATTAGCTATTTTTCACGAAAATGAAAGCTTGCCTATTCAAATACTGTTTGGTCATGCTCATGATGCCATGGAAGCTTCTGACGTTGTCATTGTGGCATCTGGTACAGCGACGCTAGAGGCTGCGCTATTGAAAAAGCCAATGGTGATTACTTATAGAATGTCTAAAGTTAGTTGGCAAATTCTTAAACGTATGCGTTTACAACCTTATGTGGGTTTACCTAATATATTGGCGGAAAAATTTATAGTGCCAGAATTGTTGCAAGATGACTCAACCCCTGAAAAGCTGGCAGAAGCGACGATTAAACTCATTAGCGATACAACTTATATTTCAGAAATTAAAGCCGAATTTACCAAGATTCATTTCAGTCTTAAACAAAACTCTGCAGAAAAAGCGGCTAACGTCATTCTCGCTCATTTACCGTAAATGCCAGCAACACAATCCTTGCCATTAATATGTGGCGTAGATGAAGCGGGGCGGGGTCCATTAGCAGGAGGAGTTTACGCAGCAGCAGTCATTTTAAACCCTGAACGTCCAATATTAGGTTTAGCAGATTCTAAAAAGCTCTCCGAAAAAAAGCGTGATTCATTAAGTATAGAAATCAAACAGCACGCACTAGCTTGGGCAATCGCTAGTTGTAGCGCAAAAGAAATTGATGAAATTAATATACTTCAAGCCAGCCTGCTGGCTATGAAGCGCGCTATCGATATGCTTCAACAACAATACAATATCACCCCGAATTTGGTGCAAGTTGATGGCAATCAATGTCCAAAAATAAATTTACCATGTGAGGCAATAGTTCAAGGTGATAGTAAAGTACCAGCGATTTCAGCAGCTTCTATTTTAGCCAAAGTGGCGCATGATGCAGAGTTATACTCATTAGATAGGCAATATCCGCAATATGGGTTTGCAAAAAATAAGGGTTACCCAACAGCTTTTCATTTAGAAATGTTAGCTGTGCATGGTGTTTCAACGATACATAGGCTAACTTACGCGCCTGTTAAAAAGCTACTCGTTAAAAATACTCGACTTTAAAATATTACGCCTGCAATAAAAAAATAGTAGGGCGTTTATGTAAATCTGGGAGTGGGGATTTTTTCCAAGTAGCAATCGTTTTGCTTGTTATTAACTCTGTAGTTAAACTGATATCACAAGCCACGCAAAGTCTAGTATTGGGCTGACAAATACTCACAATCGCTTCTAGCATATGCTGATTTCGATAGGGAGTTTCAATAAAAAGTTGTGTTTCTTTATGAGTTAGCGAGCGTTTTTCGATTTCTTTAAGTTTCTTATTGCGCTGCGTCTTGTCGACAGGTAAGTAACCCAGAAATGCAAATTGTTGCCCATTAAGCCCGGAGGCCATTAAGCTTAGTAAAATTGAACTTGGGCCTACAAAAGGCACAACACGAATGCCTTTTTGATGGGCTAATTCGATTAACTTGGCGCCAGGATCAGCTACTCCTGGACAACCTGCATCACTCATTAGTCCCAAATCTTTTCCTGCTAGTAATGGGGCTAATAAGGCTGCTACATCCTTTTGTTCCGTATGTTCGTTAAGTAGATTTAAGCTTAACTCTCGGACGGGTTTAATGGTTTTAATGGTACTTAAAAAATGACGAGCTGATTTCTCACTTTCCACTACAAAATTATCAAGCCCCTGAGCTATGCTGACAACATCAGGGGGTAACACCTGTGTAATATTATCTTCGCCAAGTGTAACGGGGATAAGGTACAGTGTGCCGAATTGCTGTGCCATTTAGACGTCAACCATCACTTCGTTAATAATTTTAGATACACTTGATGTTTGAGGTATATGGGTAAAATTCAAAATTGACTGAAAGCATAAACTATTTTTATATAACAGAAATATTTTCATTTTTCAGCATGCCAACAAGTTTGATAAGGGGTAGTCCAATCAGTGCATTAGGGTCTTCACCGGTCATTTTTTCTATGATAGCGATGCCTAAACCTTCAGATTTTGCACTTCCTGCACAATAGTAAGGCTGTTCCTTGGTCAGATAATTTTCAATTTGCGCATCACTCAAATCTCTAAATTGAACAAGGTAGGGAACAACTTCTGCTTGCATATTGCCAGTAATAGGATTGTAAAGACATAATGCACTATGGAAAACAACTTCACGACCGCGCATCATGCGAAGTTGTTTGCTTGCATTGGCGTGATTAAGAGGCTTACCGAGTTGTATGTTATCCAAGGTGGCAACTTGATCGCAACCTATAATTAGGGCATTAGGATGGCTTAAGCTCACTTTTTTAGCTTTTAATTGCGCTAACCTTAAAGCAGTTTCCTGTGGCAGTTCGTTAGCTAAGCTAATCTCATCTACCTCAGGTGAGATGCAAGTAAATGGAAGCTGTAAGCGGGTGAGTAGCTCACGCCTATAAATTGAAGAAGAGGCAAGAATTAATGGTATGGTCATTGATTGATATTTTTAATTGTATAGATTTAGATAAAAAAAGCCGACAGCATTATTCTGTCGGCTTTAAACTTATCTTCTCATCAGATTATTCCGGCTGAATTTCAAGTAAGGACTCATCTGGCGTTACGGTATCACCTTTAATGACATGTACTGCAACTACAATCCCTGAAGTAGCCGCTTGTATTTCATTTTCCATCTTCATCGCTTCAATCACTAACACGCCATCACCCGCATTAACCTTATCACCCGCTTTAACTTTTACAGCAACAATTGTGCCTGGCATTGAAGTGGTAACGTGGCCAGCATGCGATGGGCGAGGACGACCGGTAGCACCTTTGCTTGCAACGGCTTTCTTTTTACCATGACTACTGCCGCTTGAAACTTCTATTTCACTCAAAGTTTCAACCATAACCTCTTCAGCAATACCGTCAATTGACACATAGAATGGTCGTTTTTCTTGCCCTGCGTGACCGCTACCAGTCAAGTTGATATGGAAAGTCTCACCATGCAGCGTTACCTTAAACTCACTAGGTGCATAACGTGATGCACTGGCATTAGCAGTTGCTTTGTCTAACAGTAATTCTGGTGTGAGTGAATCCGCATTGCGTTCTTGTAAGTATGTTTTACCAATGTCAGGAAACATGGCATAGGTCAACACATCTTCTTCAGATTGTGCAAAACGTTCAGCTTCGCTGGTGAGTTTAACCATTTCAGGCGCCAACAAATCAGCTGGGCGGCAGGTAATTGGTTCCGTGTCAGCAATGGCAAGCTTTTTAACGTCGGCGTTCACCGTGCCTGGCGCTTTGCCGTATTGACCTGCGAAATAATTTTTCACTTCATTAGTAATCGATTTGTAACGTTGCCCCGTCATTACATTTAATACCGCTTGAGTGCCAACAATTTGCGAGGTGGGTGTCACTAATGGAATGTAACCAAGATCCTTACGAACTAAAGGAATTTCAGCCAACACTGCATCCATGCGATCTAGCGCACCTTGTTCTTTAAGTTGATTGCTTAGATTAGAAATCATGCCGCCGGGCACTTGATTTAATAATACACGCGTGTCTACCCCTGAGAATTCACTTTCAAATTGCCAGTATTTTTTACGTACTTCGCGGAAATAGGCTGTTACTTCTTGCACTGCAGCTATATTTAAACCTGTGTCAAATTCTGTACCTTGTAATGCAGCAATCATACTTTCAGTGGTTGGGTGACTGGCCCCCTCAGAGAATGCGGCACTGCATGTGTCTATCATTAGGGCGCCATTTTCAAGTGCGCGCAGCATGTTCATGCTTGCTAATCCGCTAGTTGCATGGCTATGCATGTGGATAGGCAAGTTCACATTAGACCGTAGCGCTTTAACTAAGTCGACAGTTGCTTGTGGCGTGAGTAATCCTGCCATATCTTTAATAGCAATGGTATCAGAGCCCATGGCTTCAAGTTCTTTAGCAATAGCTACAAAATGATTAACATCATGTACAGGACTGGTGGTATAGCTAATGGTGCCTTCAGCATGTTTGCCAGCTTTTTTAACCGCATCTATAGACACTTGTAAATTGCGCGTATCGTTTAGTGCATCAAACACACGGAATACATCCACGCCGTTGTCGGCAGATTTTTGTACAAAAGCACGAACTACATCATCAGAATAGTGGCGATAACCTAGTAAGTTCTGACCGCGTAATAACATTTGGATGCGTGAGTTAGGTAGCGCTTTACGTAGCGTTTTTAAGCGCTCCCAAGGATCTTCTTTTAAATAGCGTACACAAGCGTCAAAAGTAGCGCCTCCCCAAGCCTCTAAAGACCAAAAGCCAATAGCATCTAACTTACTACAAATTGGTAGCATATCTTCGGTGCGCATACGCGTAGCAATGTGGCATTGATGCCCGTCACGTAAAACCAGTTCTGTGACGTGTACTTTTGATGTCTGAGGTGTTTTAGCCATAATTAACTCTTTACTTAAATTTATATATTTAACTATTATTTTATTTACTTCAAATGCCTTCGTGCGCTGCAATTGCAGCAGAGATAGCAACCGCAATCATTTCTGGTGGGATTTCATTAGCATAATGCGTAAGTTCTGGATGCGATTCAACAAAGCTAGTATTAAAATTAGCATTTCTAAAATCTTCATGTTTTAAAATTTCTTGATAATATGGAATAGTCGTTTTTACGCCATAAATCAACATGTCATCGAGTGCACGCCGGCCACGCTCAATGACACTATCCCAATCAAGTGCCCAGACAGTTAATTTAGCGCACATGGAATCGTAGTAGGGCGGAATCACATAGCCACTATAAATCGCCGCATCCATACGCACCCCTGGACCGCCGGGAGCATAGTAGCGAGTAATTTTACCGAAACTCGGAAGAAAATCATTTTTAGGATCTTCCGCATTGATACGAAACTCCATAGCATAACCCCTAAACTGCACTTCTTTCTGAGCGTATTGCAATGGCAAGCCATAGGCTACTCGAATTTGTTCTTGCACAATATCTATACCAGTAATCGTCTCTGTTACAGTATGCTCAACTTGTAAGCGTGTGTTCATTTCCATGAAGTAGAACGTATTGTCCGCGTCTAATAAAAATTCTACTGTGCCTGCATTTTCGTAACCGACTGCTTTGGCAGCTTTTACAGCGAGTTCGCCAATATAATCTCGCTGCGCTTGGCTTAATTGCGGGGAGGGGGCAATTTCAATTAACTTTTGATTGCGGCGCTGAATTGAGCAATCACGTTCAAACAAATGAATTACATTGCCTTGTGAGTCGGCTAGTATTTGCACTTCAATATGACGCGGTGTGACTATACATTTTTCTAAAAAAACTTCAGGCTTACCAAATGCTTTGCTTGCCTCAGAAATTACGCGGTCATAATTACTCAATAATTCTTTTTTACTATCACAACGACGAATTCCACGTCCACCACCACCATTGGTAGCTTTTAGCATCACCGGATAACCTATTTTATCAGCTAAAATAACGGCTTCATCTAAGTTTTCTAGATTGCCATCACTGCCTGGCGTACAAGGAATACCGGCGCTAGTCATAGCATTTCTTGCCTGAATTTTATCGCCCATTTGGCGAATCACATCAGCATTTGGCCCAATGAACTTAACGCCGCGACGTTCACATATTTCAGCCAATTCAGGATTCTCAGATAAAAACCCATATCCAGGATGCAATGCATCACAACCAGAGGCGACTGCTAAATTTACAATATTATGTGCGTTTAAATAACCTGCAACAGGGTCTGCACCTATGTTATAGGCTTCATCAGCTTTTTTGACATGTAAAGCCTGGCGATCCGCATCCGCATAAATTGCCACAGACTTAATGCCCATTTCTGAGCAAGCGCGTACAATACGCACTGCGATTTCACCACGGTTAGCTACAAGGATTTTTTTAAACACGTTACTTGCCTTAATTGTTCACTCAAACCAAGCAATTGTAACATGTGAAATCTTATAGCTAAATCCCCTTTGACCTAAATTTTAGAACATTAGAATGACTAAGCACACAATATTGATTGATAACCTCGCATTCGCTAAAAAAAATGAAAGTCTTACAGGTATTTTAATGCTTGCAGACTGCTCTAGATTAGATGAATTGCTACATCATGCTGCTGAAATATCTAAATCAAATAGCATTCCTTCCGGTTCAATTAGCTACGAATTACTAGGAAAAACTGATGCTGCAGGACAGCCTCTATTGAACTTATCTTTAATTGCAAACTTAACTACAACCTGCCAACGTTGCCTGAATGAAATGCCACTTAAGCTCACATTAAATTTTAACTATTTAATTGGCGAAGTAAGGGATGATGACTTAATTGCTACTGAAATTGACAGCAGTGACGATTTTGATGTGCAGCAGGCTTGTCAAAGTATGGATATTATTGCGCTATTAGAAGATGAAATTATCATGGCTATGCCAATTGCACCTACACATGAGAAGTATTGTGGTGATATGGTCAGTCAAAGCGGTGAAAAACCAAATCCTTTCGCCGTGTTAAAGGGATTAATTAAGTCTTAAAAGTACAATTTTGGCTGACAAAAGTTAGGTTTTATATTATAGTGGCGCCCTAGTAGTTTAACGTAATCTTAAATCAGTGGTGCAAGGCAATTATTTGTGCATCAATTTGTATGTAATTGAGATGATGTTTTAATCATTTTCTTGGAGTTTATTATGGCAGTTCAGCAAAACAAAAAATCACCGTCAAAACGCGGTATGCATAGATCACATGACTTTTTAGTCAATCCAGCATTGGCTGTAGAGCCAACAACAGGCGAAACTCACCTACGTCACCACATTAGCCCAAACGGCTACTATCGTGGTCGCAAAGTATTGTCTACCAAAGGCGAATAATTTTTCTTTAGATTAGACTTTCGTTGATGTGAATTCGCGCTCAAAAGGTCTAACATTGAAAACTTGCTTGCAAATAAATTAAAACTAACGCCGTCCCAATTTTGGGGCGGCGTTAGTTTTTTACGGCGCCAGTAAATACCAACTGATCGCTAAATGTATGCTATTTAGTCTAACGCTTAAGTATAAATTGAGTAAATTATGAATATTACTGTAGCAATTGATGCAATGGGTGGCGATCATGGGCCTAGTGTTACTATCCCTGCTGCACTTAAAGCGCTTGAGGCCGACAAGCAACTTAATATCATTTTGGTTGGTTTGAGTGAAACGATAGAAACTGAGCTCAAATCATTACAGGTGAGCACGAGTGAGCGATTACGCATACAGCATGCTAGCGAAGTCGTGACTATGGATGAGCAACCTCAGGGCGCGCTAAAAAATAAAAAAGACTCGTCAATGCGCGTAGCTATTGATTTGGTTAAAAGTGGGGAGGCTTCCGCTTGCGTGAGTGCTGGTAATACCGGCGCGTTGATGGCGACAGCACGTTTTGTGTTAAAAACCTTGCCGGGTATTGATCGTCCGGCTATTGCAGGCGTTTTTCCTTGTCAAAAAGGAAAGATTTATATTCTAGACTTAGGTGCTAATGCTGATTGTACTGCTGAACAATTACTGCAGTTTGCGGTAATGGGTAGCATGTTAGTGTCTTGTGTAGAAAATCGCGAAAATCCAACAGTCGGCTTACTTAATATTGGTTCTGAGGATATTAAAGGCAATGACGTCGTCAAAAAAACTGGTGAATTATTACGTGCTAGCCACTTAAACTTTTATGGCAATATAGAAGGCAACGATATTTTTAAAGGCACCACGGACGTGGTGGTATGCGATGGTTTTGTCGGCAACGTCACACTTAAAGCCGCTGAGGGCTTGATTCAAATGATAGGTCGGTTTATGAGTCAAGAGTTCAAGCGTAATTGGCGAACCAAGTTAATGGGGTTGGTAGCAGTACCTGTATTAAAAGCTTTAAAAAATCGGATGGATCCACGTAATTACAATGGCGCCAGCTTGTTAGGCTTACGAGGTATTGTAGTTAAAAGCCATGGCGGAGCGGATAGCATTGCTTTTTTGAATGCCATTAACACAGCGACTAAGGAATCTCGCAGTGGTGTGCTTAATCGTATTGAAAAGCAGCTTGAAATTGACCATGTGCTATTTCAGCAAACCATTGCCAGTCATGCAAATAATACTATCTCGGACAACGAATGATCTATTCTCGTATTGCAGGAACAGGGAGCTATCTCCCAAAAAAGATACTCACCAACACTGAGTTGGAAAGCATGGTAGATACTACTGACGAGTGGATTTTTTCACGGACAGGTATTCGTGAGCGACATATAGTCGCTGATGATGAATTTACTAGTGATTTAGCCTTACATGCAGCACGCAATGCCATTGAGGCTGCTGGAATTACTGCTAATGATATTGATTTAATTATTGTAGCCACGACAACGCCAGATAAAATATTCCCTAGTACTGCAGTCATGTTGCAAAATAAATTAGGTATTGCAGGCTGCCCAGCTTTTGATATGCAAGCCGTTTGTAGTGGCTTTGTTTATGCGTTAGCTACAGCCGATAACTTTATTAAAGCAGGTGCAGCTAAATGCGCGCTAGTTATTGGTGCCGAAGCATTTTCGCGTATCGTAGACTGGACCGATCGTGGTAATTGTATTTTGTGGGGTGATGGCGCCGGCGCCGTAGTGCTGCAAGCCAGTGATCAGCAAGGTGTCATTTCCACGCATTTACATGCTGATGGCAACTATGAAAAAATGTTGCATGTACCGCGTAAAACTGAACCACATGCTAGAGATACCGTTGTCATGGAAGGCAGTGCTGTCTTTAAAGTGGCGGTTAACACCTTAGACGCTATTGTGGATGAAACGCTAATTGCGAATGGCATGCAAAAATCAGACATCGACTGGCTGGTTCCGCATCAAGCAAATATTCGCATATTGCAAGCTACCGCCAAAAAACTCGAAATGAGTATGGATAAAGTAGTTGTTACTGTAGATAAACATGGTAATACGTCAGCGGCCTCTATCCCATTAGCGCTAGACATTGCCGTACGGGATGGACGTATTAAACGTGGTGACATTGTGCTAATGGAGGCGTTCGGCGGCGGGTTTACTTGGGGCTCTGCCTTAATTAAATATTAGCCACGTTGTATTCATTAAGTGTTAAATTAACGATTAAATTAGATTAAAAAATATGAACAAACTTACATTCTTTTTTCCAGGTCAAGGCTCTCAATCAGTCGGCATGATGGCGGGCTTTGGGGGCTCAAAAGTAATCCGTGATACTTTTGCCGAAGCTTCTGATATTTTAGGGGTGGATTTTTGGAAAATGGCAATAGAAGCCAATGAAAGCATCAACGAAACCACAAATACGCAACCTATTATGTTAATTGCTGGTGTCGCCACCTGGCGTGCATGGCAAGTAGTTGCAAGCGATGTTCCTAGCATTCTAGCTGGACATAGTTTAGGTGAATACACAGCATTGGTTGTATCTGGTGGTTTAAGCTTTGCAGATAGCTTGCCATTAGTGCGTTATCGTGCAAAGGTGATGCAAAATGCAGTCCCTGCAGGGGTAGGCGCTATGGCGGCAATATTAGGGTTAGACGATGATACTGTAAGGGCTGTGTGTGCGGAAGCTGCGCTTAATGACGTACTTGAAGCGGTAAACTTCAACTCTCCCGGCCAAATAGTGATTGCTGGCAATAAAGCCGCTGTAGAGCGAGGTATGGAGTTGGCAAAAATAAAAGGTGCAAAGCGAGCGCTGCCTTTACCTGTAAGCGTGCCTTCGCATTGTGCATTAATGAAGCCGGCGGCGCTAAAATTGGCTGAATATTTAAAAGATGTGACAATTACTACCCCGCAAATTCCAGTTATTCATAATGCTGATGTTGCGAGCTATGATAATGCCGATAAGATTAAAGACGCCTTAGTGCGGCAGTTGTATAGTCCTGTGCGTTGGGTTGAAACGGTTCAAGCCGTTTATACGCAAGGCATTACGCAAGCAGCAGAATGTGGCCCTGGTAAAGTATTAGCAGGACTTACTAAGCGCATTGTAGCTGAGTTGCCATGTGTAGCAATGACTAGCAACGAAGCGTTGCTTGAGTTGCAAGGCGTATTGCAAACAAATTAAATTTAATTAATTAAATATATTCAAAGGCTTATTATGTTAACCGGACAAATTGCTTTAATAACTGGTGCAAGCCGTGGCATAGGCGCCGCTATCGCACAGGCGCTTGGTGAGCAAGGTGCAATCGTGATTGGTACAGCTACATCAGAGAGTGGTGCCAGTTCGATTAGCAGTACTTTTTCAGTAGCTAATATCAAAGGTGAGGGCATGGCATTAAATGTGAATGATGCTGAGCAGGTAGAAAATACGCTAAAGGCTATCAGTGAAAAATATGGTGATGTCAGCATTCTAGTGAATAACGCAGGCATCACGCGTGACACATTGTTAATGCGTATGAAAGATGACGATTGGGATGCGGTAATCAGCACGAATTTAACATCTGTGTTTCGCATGAGTCAGGCTGTATTGCGCCCAATGATGAAAGCGCGTACTGGTCGTATTATTAGCATTTCGTCGGTGGTAGGGCATATGGGCAATGCAGGACAAACTAATTATGCAGCCGCTAAAGCGGGCATGACAGGCTTTACAAAATCATTGGCTGCTGAAGTTGGTAGTCGTGGTATTACTGTAAATTGTGTTGCACCAGGCTTTATTGATACGGATATGACAGCAGAGTTGTCTGACGAAATAACTAATAAAATGCTTGCACGGATCCCAGCAGGCCGTTTAGGTAATGTTAAGGAAATTGCAGCTACTGTGGCATTTTTAGCGTCACCTTCTGCCGCATACATTACAGGTGAAACAATTCATGTTAACGGCGGTATGTTAATGGTGTAAAAGTTTTTATATATTCTTGCTGAGTTTTGGTAGAATATCGTCTTAGCTGATTTATTTTTATATAGAAAGCTATATTTTTATTATAAGGGGTAATTAGATGTCTGACATCGAACAACGTGTTAAAAAAATTGTTACTGAACAACTTGGTGCAAATGAAGCTGATGTTAAAAATTCATCATCATTTGTAGATGATTTAGGTGCTGATTCGCTTGATCCTGTTGAGCTGGTAATGGCGTTAGAAGAAGAATTTGACTGCGAAATTCCAGATGAAGAGGCAGAAAAAATTACGACGGTACAGTTAGCCATTGATTACATCAATACTAACCTCAAATAAATTCGTATGTAAGCAATAATTCTTGTTGAAATTGTATTCTTCACAAGATTTTTAGTCTTACTATTGCTTTAAAACCCAGAAATCATTTAACAATTTATTGTCAAAGGTTTCTGGGTTAATCATTTCTAAGAGACTTTTCTTATGTCTAAACCAATGAGTAAACGTCGTGTCGTAGTCACCGGTCTCGGTGTTGTTTCACCAGTAGGTATTGGTGCTAATAACGCATGGGCTAATATTGTGGCTGGTAAATCTGGCATCACTCAAATCAGCAAATTCGATACGAGTGCATTTTCTTCGACCATAGCGGGCGAAGTAAAAGATTTTAATGTTGAAGATTTTATCTCAGCAAAAGATGCAAGGCGCATGGATACCTTCATTCAATATGGCTTAGCAGCTGGGATTGAGGCTTTCAAAGACTCTGGTATTGAGGTAACTGAACAAAATGCAGAACGTATTGGCGTATCTATTGGTTCAGGCATAGGGGGCATTCAGCTTATTGAAGATACTGATATTTTGTATCAAGCGTCTGGCCCGAGAAAAATATCACCTTTTTTTATTCCTGGCACTATCATCAATATGATTTCGGGTAACTTAAGCATTATTTTTGGCTTAAAAGGACCTAATGTCGCTATTGTGACGGCTTGTACTACTGGCACACATTCGATTGGAGATGCGTCACGCATGATCGAATATGGAGATGCTGATGTTATGGTTGCAGGTGGTGCAGAATCTGCTATTACACAGCTAACTGTAGGTGGTTTTGCAGCGTCACGGGCGTTATCAACACGCAATGATGACCCAGCAACAGCAAGTAGGCCATGGGATAAAGACCGAGATGGCTTTGTCATAGGCGAGGGTGCTGGTGTGATGGTACTTGAAGAGTATGAGCATGCAAAAAAACGTGGTGCAAAAATATATGCAGAATTAAGTGGCTATGGCATGAGTGCTGATGCTTACCATATGACTGCCCCCAATATGGATGGGCCACGTAGATCTATGCTTAATGCGATGAATAATGCCGGAATTGACCCAAGTGCAGTGCAGTTTATTAATGCACATGGCACATCTACGCCATTAGGAGACTCTAATGAAACTAATGCAATTAAAGCTGCTTTTGGTGATCATGCCTACAACTTGGTTGTTAACTCAACTAAATCAATGACAGGTCATCTGCTTGGTGGCGCAGGCGGGTTAGAATCAGTATTTACCGTACTTTCTATCTATCACCAAGTGTCTCCACCTACCATAAACATATTCAATCAAGACCCAGAATGTGATTTAGATTACTGTGCTAATACCGCACGCGATGTAAAAATTGAATATGCATTAAAAAATAATTTTGGTTTTGGCGGTACTAACGGCAGTCTTGTATTTAAGAAAATATAAATTGTAGTTGTTATCAATTTAGCTCAAGCCTGCAGTTTTAATACTAGCAGGCTTTTTTTATTCACTTAACTCATTCATAGATAGTGAATTAGTAATCGCTATGGTTTAATTATGGCTTATGCAACATACACACACTTATTTAATTAACGGTGATTTTAATCAGGCTATTTCACCTCTAGATCGTGGCTTCGCCTATGGTGATGGCGTTTTCCGTACAATGGTAATCCGAAGTGGTCTGCCCGTAAATTGGCCATTGCATTACCAAAAGCTGGTGGCAGATTGCGCTGCTATAGGCATAGTTTGTCCTAGTGCGGGGTTGCTTATGAGCGATTTTTTGCAATTATTTTCAATTGAAGATGTTGATAGTGAAAAGCAGGAAGTGGCTAAAATAATGATTACACGAGGAGAGGGTGAGCGTGGTTACAAACCACCTGCCGTTACTACGCCTACACGTGTAATCATTAAATCAGCTATGCCGCAATATGCAAAAGAGAGTTATGCCGGTGGGGTTCAGCTACATGTGTGTAATACGCGTTTATCAAGCCAGGTCAAGCTTGCCGGGGTTAAACATTTGAATCGTCTCGAGAATATATTGGCACGCATGGAGTGGCGAGATGAAGGCATATTTGATGGCGTATTGTTAGACCAGCAAGGTAACGTAATAGAATGTACTATGAGTAATATTTTTGCTCGTTTTGATAAAGTTTTAGTGACGCCAGACTTAAGTGAATGTGGGGTAGCAGGTATTACAAGACAGCGCATTTGTGACGTGTCATCGGCATTAAATTTAACCGCTGAAGTTGCTCAATTATCATTAAGTCGTATGTTGCAAGCTGATGAATTAATCATTTGCAATAGTTTATATGGCGCATTTCAAGTCAGTAAAATTGGCGACACGACTTGGGTGCAGCAAGCATTAGCTAAAACATTCAGAAATTTACTCTCTTATGATTAGACGTATTAAAAACTGGATTGTATTCAGCATGATGGTGGCAATAGGCCTAATTGCTTGGCTTGCCTATTACGCAATTTCCCCGTTAAAACTTCAGCCTAATAGTCAAGAAGTTACCATTCAACCTAAGAGTGGGCTTAGAAGCATCGCTAACCAATTAGTTAAGCAGGGCGTACTCAATGAACCATGGAGATTTATTTTGATTGCAAAATTACTGAACAAACAATCATATTTGCAAGCTGGTAATTACACACTTAATAAAAACGTATCCCCGTATCAATTATTGCTTTCTCTTAATCATGGTAAAACAACGCAGGGCAGCATTACGTTTATAGAAGGTAGAACTTTTGCACAAATGCACGAAAAAATTATAAAAAATGATGCTATAAAACAGACGATTACAGGGTTATCTGAATCTGAGATGATGAAATTGATGGGTTCGGATTACCGTGTTGCAGAAGGTCTATTTTTTCCTGACACATTCTATTTTGACCGCAATACTGCCGACACTGTCATATTGAAACGTAGTTATGATGCCATGCGCAGCAAACTTGCTAAGGCATGGGAAGGGCGAGATACTAACTTGCCATACAAAAATAGTTATCAAGCATTAATTATGGCTTCAATTATCGAAAAAGAGACAGGTAAAGTTAGCGAGCGACCAATGATCGCAGGTGTTTTTATTAACAGATTGCGCATTGGCATGCGCTTACAAACAGATCCTACTGTGATTTATGGCATGGGTGCACGTTACGACGGCAATATACGTAAAAAAGACTTGATTGCTGATACCCCTTATAATACCTATACACGTGATGGTTTGCCACCCACACCTATTGCGATGCCAGGCATAGCGGCTATCGATGCAGCTTTACATCCAGAAAAAACAAAGGCGCTATATTTTGTGGGTAAGGGTGATGGTAGTCATGTTTTTTCTAACAATTTAGTAGAGCACAATCTTGCTGTTGTTCGCTATCAGTTGAAAAATAACAAGCAATAATGAGAAATAAGATATGACAGGAAAGTTTATCACCCTAGAGGGTATGGATGGCGCAGGTAAAAGCACACATATCGGTAATATTATAGAGATGCTCGAATCACGTGGCCACGAGGTCATATCAACACGTGAACCAGGTGGAACGCCTTTGGGCGAACAGTTGCGCGAAGTAATACTGCATGAAAAAATGCATGCTGAAACTGAAACTTTACTAATGTTTGCAGCCCGCCGCGAGCATATTGCCTGTGTCATTGCGCCTGCACTTGCAAGAGGTGCGTATGTGCTATCCGACAGATTTACCGACGCCACCTATGCTTATCAATGTGGTGCTAAAGGCGTATCCGCTTCTAAAATTGAACTTTTAGAGCAATGGGTGCAGGCTGATTTACAACCAGATATCACACTTTTATTTGACGTGCCCGTTGAAGTGAGTATACAAAGGCTATCTACAGCACGCGCTCCCGATAAATTTGAACGCGAAAATGCAGAGTTTTTCACTCGTATTCGTCATGCCTATTTGCAGCGTGCTATAGAAAATCCAGTAAGATTTAGAATAATTGATGCGGATAATCCATTGGAAATAGTTAAAAAATCAGTTGAAGATATTATATTAACAATATGATTAGTAATGATTTATTAACTAAAATATACCCTTGGCAAAATCAGGTTTGGAGTCATGTCAATAGTGATAGCCAGCGCATGCCTCATGCGCTGTTGCTACATGGACGTGTAGGTATTGGAAAATATGATTTCGCACGTTATTTTAGCCAATCTCTTTTATGTGCCAATAAAAATAAACAAGGTTGCGCGTGTGGCGTATGCTCAAGTTGCAATTGGTTTAATGATGATAGTCACCCAGATTTCCGACTACTTAGTCCAGAGCAAGATGCTGAACCGGAAGACGAAGGCGCTTCTACTAAAAAAACAAAGAAAAAAACACAAATTTCTGTCGCACAAATTCGAGACCTGAGTAATTTTTTAAGCCTAACTAGTCATCGTAGTGATGGATTGCGCATTGTTCTTATTCACCCGGCAGAAACCCTTAATAATGCCTCAGCGAATGCACTTTTAAAAATGTTGGAAGAGCCGTCAGTAGGCGTTATTTTTATCTTGGTATCGCACCAGTTGCAGCGTCTATTGCCAACAATTATTAGCCGTTGTCAAAAAATAAACATGCCTATTCCAACAGAGGCTCAATCACTCACATGGCTAGACGAACAGGGTGTAAAAAATGCTCAGCAGCAGTTAGCGTACTTAAATGATTCGCCAATTAAAGTGCTCGCTGAGCAATTACAATTTTCAAAACTAGAAGAAATTTGGCGGTTATTAGCTCTTGGCAACAAGCTTCAAGCACATATTGTTGCACCTATTCTGGTAGAAAACTCAGTAGAAACCGGCATGATTGCGTTGCAAAAGTGGATGTATGATATTGTTGCAATGCGTTTGACGAGGCAGGTACGTTATCACGCCACTCACATAGATGCTTTGCAAGCACTGGCTGAAAAGGTAAACTTAAACGGATTGCTGCAATTGCAAAAAAAAGTGGATGAATTGCGTAAGATTGCATTACATCCATTAAATCATGAGTTGCAAATGGAGAGTTTGCTGCTTGAGTATGCTAGAATTTTTACAGGTAAATAACATCGTTACTCATAGTGTAGCTCGACTGATAAGGGTAAATAATGGCTGAAGATTTAACGGAAATTACTGCGATTACACCAAAACCAGGTGTCTTATCTCTCGCAATTAAAGAAAAAAATGCACTTTATGCGGCTTACATGTCATATGTTAAAGGCGGTGGGTTGTTTATTCCTACTAACAAGCCTTTTAAAATTGGTGAAGAAGTCTTTATGTTGTTAAGTTTAATTGATGACCCAATGAAGTTAAAAGTTGTAGGTCATGTTGTTTGGGTTTCGCCGGCAGCTCAGGCAGGAAGACCGCAGGGTATAGGCGTACAATTTAGTGAAAAGGATGGTGGTTTACAAGCTCGAGATAAAATTGAAAGCTTGCTTGGTGGGGCTTTACAATCATCACGTCCGACACATACCATGTGATTGAACGGCTTAATGCTAGCCGTAATTATTAATATTTCCTACTGTACAAATCATAACTAGCCATGCTTGTTGATTCACACTGCCATTTAAATTTTCCAGAACTGTTAGATAACCTCCCTGCAATTAAACTTGCAATGCAAGAGAACCAAGTAGGGTACGCATTATGCATTTCTGTCACCCTGCCAGATTTTCCACAAGTGTTAGCCTTAGCAGAAACCAACCGGCACTTTTATGCTTCAGTTGGCGTACATCCAGACTATGAAAATATTGAAGAGCCTACATTAGAAGGACTGTTGGCCTTAGCAAATCATCCTAAAGTCATCGCGATTGGTGAAACTGGCTTAGACTACTTTAGGCTCACAGGTGATCTAGAATGGCAACGTATGCGCTTTCGTACCCATATTCGTGCTGCAATTGCTTGTGGAAAGCCATTGGTCATTCACACACGTAATGCAGCTGAAGATACATTGCGCATCATGCGTGAAGAAAATGCCCATATAGTGGGTGGTGTAATGCATTGTTTCACAGAAAACTTAGAAGTTGCGTTGCAAGCAATTGAATTAGGTTTTTATATTTCATTTTCTGGAATTGTTACTTTTAAAAATGCATTAATTATTAAAGAAGTCGCTAAACATGTGCCCTTAAATCGAATTTTGGTAGAAACTGACTCACCATATCTCGCACCAATGCCATATCGTGGTAAAACAAATCAACCTAGCTATGTAAAACACGTGGCTGAAGAAGTCGCAAAACTAAGGGGTATTTCTTTTGAAGAGGTATCAGCAGCTACTACTGAAAATTTCTTCCGTTTATTTAAACATGCGGTTATATCTTAGTTTTTAATCCACTGTAAAAAGATAATGATTGTTATAAGTCAAGGTATCGCATGCAGTTAACAATGCTTGGAGTGGGTTCTAGTGCCGGTACGCCAATGATTGGATGCAAGTGTGACACTTGTATCTCTAGCGATACAAAAAATAACCGTACGCGTTGTTCCAGCCTAATTGAACTAGATAATGGTAAAACGTTATTGATTGATACAGGCCCCGACTTGCGCTTGCAGTCACTAAGAGAAGGATTAACACGCGTAGATGCGGTGCTTTACACACACACGCATGCAGATCACTTACACGGTATAGATGACTTACGTGGGTTTTGCTATATGCAGCGTAGTCAAATTCAGATTTACGGCAGTCATCAAGCGATGGATCATATCGCTAATAAATTTGCTTATACATTGCGTGAACCCAGCAATTTTTGGGACTTACCAGTGCTTAAAGTCAATCCAATTCATGCACCTTTTCAACTTTTTAACCAAACCATTATTCCCATACCACTTAAGCATGGCAATCATGATATCTATGGTTATCGTATAGGTGATATAGCTTACCTAACCGATGTATCAAGCATTCCTGAAAGCTCATTGCTATTGTTGCAGGGTTTAAAATTACTTCTATTAGATTGCCTTCGACACACCGCACACCATACCCATATAAACGTGGAACAAAGTCTGCACTACGCTAGTCTTATTAAAGCAAAATCGACTTATTTAATACATATGACGCATGATTTAGAGTACGCCTCACTAAGTGCACAGTTGCCACGTGATGTGTATGTTGGATATGACGGACTTAAATTAACTGTTAACTGAGTCGGATCATGCTACACAAGGTGGCGATTATGCTAAATTTGAGATAAGTGAGATAATTACGTATGTTTAGGAGATTTAAATAATGCAATTAACCATGAATAATTTTATGAGTACAACAACAAAAAATCTACGTTTAGCTTTAACTGGCGCAATATTATTATCTGTAAGCGTAGGGCAGGTTTATGCTGCTGGCAATAATAAAACTTACACTGAAGATCAGTTTTTAAATGCATTTAGTGGTAAGGCTAAAAGTGT
>CAILFU010000229.1 GCA_903833595.1 uncultured Pseudomonadota bacterium | reverse complement strand
TAACTAAAAATCTAAAGCAAATTAGATCAAACTGCTTTATCATGTCACGTGGAACATGATTGTTTAGCAAGATTACTTTTTTATTAATTAAGATGGAGTACCAAATGAAAAAATTAAATATTCTTTTAGTAGCATTACTTGGCCTTACTGCTATTAATGCACAAGCCAGTGTTGCCAATGCAGAAAAATTAATCATGATTTACACTACGCAAGCTAAAGCGGTCAATCCTGAATATGCAGGCCCAACAGTTGCTGATGGTAAATTCTTTTTCAATCGTAAAGTTAAACTTGGCAACGGTAAAGAAATGGCTTGCGCATCATGCCATACCGTAAACCCAGCTGACAACGGCAAACATACTGTAACGCATAAGGTAATTCAGCCATTATCACCAGCAGTTAATGCTAAACGCTTTGCCGACTTTGAAAAAGTTGAAGCTAAATTCACACAACACTGTACCGAAATTATCGGTAGTGACTGTACTGCTGCAGAAAAAGCGAGTTACATCACTTACGTGTTAACAGAAAAAACACCTAGCCCTAAAAAATAAGGCTTACGCTTACTAGCGACCAAGGTTGCAAGCTAGCGAATCTTGGTGTGTAAATAAAAAAGCAGTGTTTCACGTGAAACACTGCTTTTTTTAACGCCTAGCTTTTGTAAGAACTCCACTACGAACTACGTAATTTAGAACGTCACCACCTAGTCAGCTCGGATCATACCTACAAACAATTCTTAAAATTAGTAAATGTCATTCACTCGGATGCTGAAACCTCGCTTTTCTCCTCTTGTTTCACGTGGAACATGAGGAGAATTATAATGACGCTACTTGATGTGCCTTTAGCAAACCTAAGAAAAACTGATGTAGCGAGCCTTATTTTCCTATACAAAATTTACTGAATATCTCCCCCAGTAAATCATCAGGGGTAAATTCACCTGTGATGCTACCTAGCGCATCTTGAGCAATTCTTAGCTCTTCTGCTAATAATTCTGCTGATTTTATTTGTTGGCCCGCAATTGATAAGTGTGTCTCAACTTTAAGCAAGGCTTCTAAATGTCTGGCACGTGCCATAAAAACACCTTCAGAATTATTTTCATAGCCAACGAGTTTTAATAAATGACTTTTTAATAACTCTAATCCAGCACCCGTTTTAGCCGAAAGATAAATATGCGTAGCGCCATTAATTTCTTTGACTAAGGGCAACTCATTAGCAACATCAATTTTATTATGCACCCAAATTTTACGAATTTCTTGCGGCAACCGCGCTAAAATCGATTTTTCAGTTTCAGTAATACCATGAGCTGCATCTACTAATAATAATGCGATGTTGGCGCTTTCTGCAGCTCGCCAAGTTCGCGCAATACCGAATTTTTCTACTTCATCATCTGTTTCACGCAAACCTGCAGTATCAATGACATGTAAAGGTACGCCATTTATTTGAATCGCATTTTTAATGGTATCGCGTGTTGTTCCAGCAATTGAAGTTACTATCGCAATTTCTTCTCCAGCCAACTGATTCATCAAACTCGATTTTCCTACATTGGGCTGACCCACCAAAACAACATTAATGCCTTCGCGCAATAAGCTACCCTGTTTAGCTTTAGAAAATACTGACTTTAACTCTGTAATGATTGATGCTAATTTTTCTGCCACTCGGCCTTGCGTAATAAAATCAATTTCTTCTTCTGGAAAATCCAAGCAGGCTTCTACAAACATCCGCAAATCAATCAACTTTAAAAGTAGCGCATTAATTCGTTGTGAAAACTCACCAGATAGTGATCGCACCGCGCTTTTGGCAGCTTCAATGGTAGCTGCATTAATAACATCAGCAACTGCCTCAGCTTGGGCTAAATCAATTTTGTCATTCAAATAAGCACGGCGAGTAAATTCACCAGGCTCAGCTTGACGTGCGCCCAAAGCGATACAACGCGCCAATAAAATCTGCATCAATGCAGTACCGCCGTGCGCTTGTAGCTCAAGCACATCTTCGCCAGTATATGAATGGGGGTTAGGATAAAAAATCGCAATGCCACGGTCGATTAAATCACCATTAGCTTGCTTAAAATCTAGATAAGATGCGTGACGAGGCGCTGGACAACTACCTAGCACCTGTGCGGCAATCAGCTGCACCGCCGGTCCGGAGACTCTTACAACACCAATGCCGCCAGCACCACTGGCGGTGGCGATGGCGGCGATGGTGTCTAGTAGCTTAGTGCTTGCCACCTGATTTTTTTAACAAGGCCGCTGCGTGAATTGACTTATTCACATACCATTGCTGCCAAATTGAGATGATGTTATTAACGACCCAATACAGCACCAGGCCTGAAGGGAAGAAGAAGAAGAATACGCTGAATATCACCGGCATCCAAGTCATCACTTTGGCTTGAATTGGGTCGGTAGGCTTAGGATTAAGTTTAGTTTGAATAATCATAGACAGGCCCATGATTATTGGCAAAATGTAGTATGGATCAACCGCTGAAAGATCTTGAATCCAACCAAAGAATGGCGCATGGCGTAATTCAACAGAGCCTAACAGCATCCAATACAATGAAATAAACACTGGAATCTGGATTAAAATTGGTAGGCAACCGCTCATTGGATTGATTTTTTCTGTTTTGTAGATGTCCATCATTGCCATCTGCATTTTTTGACGGTCATCGCCAAATTTTTGTTTTAGCGCTTCTAAACGAGGCGCCATTTCACGCATTTGCGCCATTGAGCGATAGCTCTTGGCAGATAGTGGATAAAATACGGCTTTAATTAATAAGGTAAGCAGAATAATCGCTACACCCCAGTTATTAACCAAACCGTAAATTTTTGATAGCACCCAAAATAGCGGTGAGGCTACTACTGTTAACCATCCATAATCAACCGTATACTCTAAGCCAGGTGCAGTTTCGCTTAAATCATGTTTAGTCTGTGGGCCTGAAAATAGACGTGCTGGCACGATTAAACTTGCCCCTGGCGCTATGCTGCTTAATGTACTTTTTGTGCCGATTCTATACATATGATCATTAAGTTTTTCTGTATAAAACTCACGCGCTAAACCGTCTTTAGGAATCCATGCGCTCACAAAATAGTGTTGTAATAAGCCAATCCAACCATCATTTGAGGTGACATTAAGGGGCTCTTTGTCCATATTCTTGAATGCTAATTTTTTAAATTTAGTGCTATCAGTAAAATAAGAACCGCCTGTGAAAGTAGGCATGAATTTAGAGCCTTGATTTGATTCATTATCATGCACAATTTGATAATAAACTGTAGGCGTAATGGCTGATGGTGAGCCATTCTTGATTTCATAATTCACATCAATCGCATATTTATTGCGATGGAAAGTGTAAACTTTATCTACCGTCACCCCGTTACTGATTGAACTTAAGCGTACTTCTAAAGCATCTTGCCCTTCTTGCATTTGATAATGAGTGGCGGCACTGGTAAATAGTGATTTATGCGTTGGCAAGTCTGCGCCTAACAAACCCGTTTGCGCTACATATGTCATTGGTTTGGCTGAATCATCTAACAAAACAAAGTTTGATGTGTCGTTATCCGCAGCGCGATGTTTAAGTAATTCAAGTCTGCGTAAATCACCGCCAGTGGTTTCGATGTCTGCTTTATACAAATCAGTCGTAACACTAATGCGTTGCCCTACTTGTAATTTGTAATCATTGTCGACAGCTACATTTGCATTAACAGCACTACTAGCAATGTTAGTTGACGTTGTATCTGCATTATTGCTAGCGACTTGTTGCACTATCTCTGCCGGCGCATGCTGACGTTGCCATGCATCCCACAGCATCAAAATAGACATTGAAAATATAACAAATAGTACTAAACGTCTTGTATCCATGATTTTTTGAGCAATCTTTTATAAAATATTAAAAAAATTCTAGTAATTTGAAGTTTTAAGGGATGGGATCATGCCCACCTGCATGCCAAGGGTGGCAACGTATGAGTCGACGCATTGTGTAATAACTACCTACTATAGCACCATGCCTATTAATAGCTTCTAGTGCGTATTGAGAGCAAGTTGGATAAAAGCGACATTGTTGGCCAAAGAATGGGCTAAGTATTACTTGATAAGCCCTAATCATCCACATTAATATGCGCGCCATTATATTCATTCGTTGTCTTTAGGGGCTGTGTTTATATTGTTGCTGATTTGTGCATTTAAGTTTACGCGCTGATTTAACTTTTGTATTAATGTATTAAATTCTTGTTTAATTTGAATAAAATCCACTTTGCTAAATTTTTTCTGCACTCTAATAATTAAATCAACATGGCAAATTTCATGTTGGCCTAGTCTAAACAATTCTCGTAAAACACGCCGCATATAATTTCTACTCACAGCTAATTTAGCAGTTTTTTTACCTACCACCAAACCCAAACGCGGTCGTTGCTGCGTATTTGGCTGATAGTGTATCGCTAAATACTGTAAAGAAATACGTTTGCGGAAATTAAAAACGGATGAAAAATCATCCGTTTTAATCATTTTGGCTTGCTTAACAAGCCTGTATGTTTGCACCATTATCTATAACACTGTAATTAATACGAATGTCGATAATATTGCGAGGCAATATAAAGCCTTAATGGGCTCTAAATTACAGACCTAGACGTTTGCGACCTTTAGCGCGACGACGTGCGATTACTGCACGACCACCTTTAGTTGCCATGCGAACTAAAAAGCCATGTGTAGTGGCGCGACGTGTTTTAGACGGTTGATATGTACGTTTCATGTAATACTCCAACAAGCAAAAAGCTATAAAGGGCGCTATTAGACACGATAACAGCCTATTTTGTCAACGTTTATTTAGTTTTGTTATCTCAGCAAATGCCTGTGGATAAGTTAAGCTAAACAAGCTAAAATAAGACGCTTGTTAATAATGTAAATAACTTTTATTTATTGTACATTATTTCTTACATTTTACAATAAAAACAATTACTTATAATAACTTCATTGCTATCAATCTGCTACCTAAGGTTTACAACTATAAATGAAAAATTTTTGGCCTACTTGTCTTAGTCGTTTTAAGCAAGAGCTATCAACCCAACAATTTAATACCTGGATTAAGCCGCTATATGTTGAGATAGAGGATATTACAGTGCGGATAGTCGCGCCTAATAGATTTGTAATGCAATGGGTAAAAGATCGTTTCATTAAAAAAATTGAACAGTTTGCACATGAATCAAAGTTAACAGACATTCAAATTGAATTTGTTATTTCTAATAATGATTCAGATCTTGATTCAAAAACAAAATCTACAATTAAGGCTGATGCAAAATCTAAAGAAAATTTGGCTGAATCTTTAAAGATTCAGCCAAGCACATTAGCAAGAATTTCTAACAAAAAAAATAATGATGCTACAAAAGTAAGTTCTGGTTTGAATAGTGCATTTAATTTTAGTAATTATGTTACGGGTCGTGCGAACCAATTAGCTCGTGCAGCTGCAATACAAGTAGCACAGAACCCTGGAACAGCCTACAACCCATTATTTATTTATGGTGGTGTAGGTCTAGGTAAAACACACCTATTACAAGCAATCGGTAATGAACTACAACAACATAATCCTGATGCCAAAATACGTTATTTACATGCTGAGCGCTACGTCTCGGATGTAGTGAAAGCTTATGAGCATAAGGCTTTTGATGAATTTAAACGTCAATATCATTCTTTAGATTTACTGCTGATTGATGATATTCAATTTTTTGCTAAAAAAA
This sequence comes from uncultured Pseudomonadota bacterium, assembly GCA_903833595.1. Lineage (GTDB taxonomy): Bacteria > Pseudomonadota > Gammaproteobacteria > Burkholderiales > Methylophilaceae > Methylotenera. The sequence goes on along the minus strand of CAILFU010000229.1, from coordinate 870 downwards.
CACGGACACAAGAAGAGTTTTTTTATGCATTTAATTCATTAATTGAGGCGAAGAAACAAATTGTAATTACTTGCGACACCTATCCTAAAGAAATAATAGATGTTGATGAACGACTTAGAACGCGCTTTAGTTGGGGTTTAACTGTTGCAGTTGAGCCCCCAGAACTTGAAATGCGTGTGGCTATTTTGCTAAAGAAAGCGGAAGCGGTAAATTTAACCCTTCCGGAAGATGTCGCCTTTTTTATGGCAAAACAAATACGATCCAGTGTTAGAGAATTGGAGGGGGCTTTAAATCGTGTGATAGCAATGGCAAAATTTACTGGCCATGCAATTGATGTGCATCTAGCTAAAGATGCGCTGCGTGATTTAATTGCAGTACGCGGAAGACAGGTAACAATGGAAAATATTCAAAAAACTGTCGCTGACTATTACAAAATAAAAGTTGCTGAAATGTATAGTAAAAAACGGACGCGTAATTTTGCTCGTCCGCGACAAATTGCTATGGCTTTATCTCGAGAGTTAACAAATCATAGCTTTCCTGAGATTGGTGAAGCATTTGGCGGTAGACACCATACTACGGTGATGCATGCTTGTGATGAAATTGATTTATTAAGGCAAAATGATCCTACTTTTACAAGGGATATTAGTTTTTTAATACAAGTAATAAGGGATTAATTGTTTAAGTTAAGTTGAGAATTAACTGTGGATAATTTGAGTATAAGGTTGCATATTAGTTATTTGTAATTTTTACTCAACAATCTATCCACAGTAGAATATGCTTTTATTAAGATAAAAATATAGGCGATAAGAGACTGATTTATCTGTAGAATAATCAGTTATCCACAAAAAAACGCTCTATTATTATTGTTAT
>CAILFU010000228.1 GCA_903833595.1 uncultured Pseudomonadota bacterium | reverse complement strand
CTGAATTCTGGCACTTTATTTGGTTAAATCAGGCTGCCCCACTCACTGCGCCACAGCAAGCTACACTAAAGAAAATTCTCACTTATGGTCCCACCCTGCAAGTGGAAGAGCCTAAAAGGGATTATTTTTTAGTATTGCCTAGAATCGGTACCATTTCACCTTGGGCATCACGCGCGACGGATATTGTGCAACATTGTGGTTTGCCAGAAGTGCAGCGCGTGGAACGTGGCATTGCTTATTATGCGCAAACAAAAAATGGCCAGTCCTTAACTGAGGCTGAACGCTTAGCGCTTTTACCATTGATACATGACCGCATGACTGAAGGCGTGTTTGCTCATCTGCAAGATGCCGAAAAGCTTTATCACACCGATAGCCCGGCACCGTTAACCAGCGTTGATATCTTGCAGGGCCGGAAAGCCGCACTCGTAAAAGCCAATGCAGAGATGGGTTTGGCGCTATCACCGGATGAAGTGGATTACTTATACGATAATTTTTCTAAAATTAAACGCAACCCCACCGATGTAGAGCTGATGATGTTTGCTCAGGCAAACTCAGAACATTGTCGCCATAAAATATTCAATGCCGATTGGGTGATTGATGGCCAAGTGCAGGACATGTCTTTATTTGCCATGATACGCAACACACATAAGCTTAATCCAGGCAGTACGGTGGTGGCTTATTCAGATAATTCTTCTATTGTGGCAGGGCAAGCAGTTGGTGAAACCACCAAACGTTTTTACCCTACAGCCGATGGCGCTTACAGCTATATTGATGAAGAAATGCATTATTTGATGAAGGTGGAAACACATAATCACCCCACGGCAATTTCTCCATTTGCTGGCGCGGCGACCGGTGCAGGCGGTGAGATTCGTGATGAAGGCGCAACCGGTAGTGGCTCTAAACCTAAAGCGGGTTTAAGCGGCTTTTCCGTGTCCAATTTAAATATCCCAAACTTCACTCAGCCTTGGGAAACTAGCCCCTATGGCAAACCTAGCCGTATCGCATCGCCTTTTCAGATTATGGTCGATGGGCCATTAGGTGGTGCCGCTTACAGCAATGAATTTGGTCGACCGAATATCGCCGGCTATTTCCGTACCTTTGAGCTAGCGTCTAACCAAGAAATGCGTGGTTACCATAAGCCTATTATGTTGGCGGGGGGTATTGGCAATATTTCAGCTAAGCATTCTAAAAAGAATCCAATCCCAGCAGGCGCAGCACTTATTCAGCTAGGCGGCCCCGCCATGCTCATTGGTTTAGGCGGTAGTGCGGCATCCAGTATGGATACAGGGAGTAACGTTGAGAATCTAGATTTTGATTCTGTACAACGCGGTAATCCTGAACTCGAAAGACGTGCGCAAGAAGTGATTGACCGTTGTTGGCAGTTGGGTGATGACAATCCCATCTTAAGTATTCACGATGTGGGTGCGGGCGGTATTTCTAATGCCTTTCCTGAGTTAGTAAATGACGCGGGTGTAGGTGCTACTTTTCAATTGCGTGATGTACACAATGAAGAGCCAGGCATGTCGCCCCGTGAATTGTGGAGCAATGAGGCACAAGAACGTTATGTGATGGCCATTGCGCAAGCCGACTTACCACGCTTTAAGGCGATTTGCGAGCGTGAACGTTGTCCATTTGCGGTAGTAGGTATTGCGACAGCCGAACGTCATTTAACATTAGCGGATAGTCATTTTGCTAACAATCCGGTCGATATGGAATTGTCAGTATTGTTGGGTAAACCACCAAAAATGACGCGTGATGTGACTCGCACCACCCGTCAATTAAGCGCGTTTACCACCAGTCATATTGATTTAAAAGACGCTGCGGCCCGGGTATTGAGGCTGCCTGGCGTGGCTGACAAAACTTTCTTAATTACCATTGGTGACCGTTCAGTGACCGGATTAGTGGCGCGTGAGCAAATGGTCGGTCCTTGGCAAGTGCCCGTGGCAGACGTGGCGGTAACGCTGGCAGGGTATGAAACCTATCGTGGCGAAGCCTTTGCTATTGGCGAAAAAGCGCCACTCGCGTTGGTGAATGCCCCTGCATCAGGTCGTATGGCAATTGGTGAGGCAATGACTAACATTGCAGCATGTCTGATTGATGATTTATCTGACTTAAAACTCTCAGCCAATTGGATGGCGCCAGCCGGTCATGCAGGTGAAGATGCCGCACTGTATGAAACGGTTAAAGCGGTGGGGATGGAGTTGTGTCCGCAACTGGGTATCAGTATTCCAGTAGGTAAAGATTCCATGAGTATGAAAACAGTTTGGCAAGAGGCAGGAGAAAATAAGGCCGTTACCTCACCTATTTCACTGGTGGTCACCGCGTTCTCAGCCACGCCTGATGCCCGTAAAACCTTAACGCCACAATTGCAAACCGATGTGCCTAGTAAGTTGATTTTGATTGATTTGGGTGCGGGTAAAAATCGTATGGGTGGCTCAAGTTTAGCGCAGGTGTATGGTGCGGTGGGTAATGAGGCGCCCGATGTGGATGATGCGGCTCAGCTTAAAAATTTCTTTAATCGCATACAGCAACTCAATAAAGCCGGCAAATTACTGGCTTACCATGACCGTTCTGATGGCGGCTTATTCACCACCTTGCTCGAAATGAGTTTTGCCGGCCATTGTGGCTTACAAGTCGACGTTTCAAGCTTGGCGGGCGATATTGTCAGCGCTTTATATAACGAAGAACTAGGTGCGGTCATTCAGGTGGCAGCCCACGAGGTAGCCAATATTGCCGCGCAGTTTAACGGGTTGGCACATGTGGTTGCTGATGTCGTTGTAGGTAGCCAGATTGAAATTAAACAACATGGCAAGGTCGTGTTTGCTGACTTGCGTACTCATTTACATCGCATGTGGTCTGAAACGACATATCAAATGCAAAAATTGCGTGACAACCCATTATGTGCGCAGCAAGAATACGACCGTATTTTAGACGAAGGCAATCGTGGTTTATTTACAGCGCTAACTTTTGAACCAAGCGAGAACATCGCGGCACCCTATATCAATACTGGCGTACGTCCAAAAATGGCGATTTTACGTGAGCAGGGCGTAAATGGCCATGTAGAAATGGCCGCCTCATTTGACCGTGCTGGCTTTGCCACGTTTGATGTGCACATGAGCGATATTATTGCAGGTCGTGTATCACTCAAAGACTTCGCAGGCTTTGTGGCGTGTGGTGGATTCTCTTATGGTGACGTATTGGGGGCGGGTGAGGGTTGGGCTAAGTCGATTTTATTTAATGCCCGTGCGCGTGATGAATTTTCAGCTTTCTTTACGCGGCAAGATAGTTTTGCCTTAGGCGTGTGTAACGGCTGTCAAATGATGAGCAATCTGCGTGAATTGATTCCAGGTGCGGCACATTGGCCGCATTTTGTGCGTAACCAATCTGAACAGTTTGAAGCTAGATTAGCCATGGTTGAGGTTTTAGAGTCGCCCTCATTGTTCTTTAATGGCATGGCCGGTAGCAAAATGCCAATTGCGGTAGCGCATGGTGAAGGTTTTGCGGAATTTTCTGCGAAACACACGGTCAATGACTTGTTAGCTAGTAAATTGGTGACGATGCGTTTTATTGATCATGCGTCAGCACCAACAATAGTTTATCCGTATAACCCAAATGGTTCGCCACAAGGCATTACCGGATTAACCAGCACAGATGGGCGATTTAGTATTATGATGCCACATCCTGAACGGGTAATTCGTAATGTGCAAAACACTTGGCAACGTTGTGGTGATAGTGAAGATAGTGCTTGGATTAGAATGTTCCGTAATGCAAGACGCCATATCAATTAGATTTAAAACGGTAAGTTAAAAATAACCTTGGAGAAAAGTAACATGAAATTAATCAGTACCTTGTTGGCGGCGCTAGTTTTAAGTTTTTCTATCAATGCCATGGCAATGTCAGACGATGATTCTTTGGAATTTGTCGATGCGATTACCAGTGGCAATATGAAAATAGTTAAAAAATATGTAGAGGCTGATGCTAAATATGCCAATGAGAAATCATTTTCTTGGTCACCGATACAAATGGCCGCTAATAAAAATCAACTTGAAACAGTGAAATATTTAGTGAGTAAAGGTGGGGACGTTAATTACATTCACCCTTTATCACACAACACGGCTTTGCATTTAGCCGCATTTAATGGCTTTGACGACATGGTTAAGCTTTTAGCCGCTAGTGGCGCTGATGTAAATATTAAACTAAAAGCTGAGGTGTCTATTCTTCGTGCAGTTCAAGATGCAGGCGATACGCACATGGCAGCATTGTTAATAAGCATAGGCGTTAAAAATGATGGTTGCCAAGAAGAAAGATGTTTCTAATTTGTGAATCAGTCAAAATGATATTTTGATCAAACTTTAAGTGTCATGAAAAAATCTCAGGCGATTTGGTTTTTAGTGATATTGCTTATAACCTCATCAGTATTGCCCGTTATCGGCAATGCTGATGAGGTTTTTGTTTCTGATGCACAGCAAAATAATCATATACGTACATTAGCGGCTTCGTGTGCAGCCTGCCACGGAACGATGGGTAATGCAGTTGGTAATGGTAACAATCGCAGCAATACTGACGAAGGTAATGCTGCGCTCGCTGGTATAGATGCCGCAGATTTCACGATTAAAATGCTTGGCTTTAGAGAGGGCAGTCAAAAATCAACGGTGATGCATCATCATGCTAAAGGTTTGAGTTTAGATGAAATCAACCAACTGGCAGTGCATTTTTCACAGCAAAAACGCATCATCATGGCGCCCTTAAAACCGCAAACATTAAAGGCTGAACATGGATCACTTTAGCCGACGCGACTTTATTAAAGCAGTAGGTGCATCTGGTGCGTTGTTAGTAAGCGGGCATGCATTTGCACGCGCAACTAAGCCACCCATGGGCCGTGTGGTTGTTATCGGCGGGGGCTATGCTGGCGCCACAGCGGCTAAGTATTTACGACTGTGGAGCTTGGGTGCGATAGAAGTGATTGTGGTTGAGGCCAATCAACAGTTTGTATCCTGCCCCTTAAGTAATTTAGTGTTGGGTGGCAGTAAAACCATTAACGACCTCACGTTTGGCTACGATGCACTTAAAGCAAATCATGGCATTAAGTGGTTGCAAGATACGGTAACCGCTATCGATAGCGGTGCCAAAAAGGTCAGCATGTTGCGTGGTGAGCTCAGTTACGATAGGTTGATAGTCGCGCCAGGCATTGATTTTAATTACGATGAGTTGCCTATGTTGGCAAGTGCAGAAGCACAGCAGCAAGTACCACATGCTTGGAAAGCGGGTTGGCAAACGGTTAATTTACGCAAGCAGTTAGAAGCAATGCCTGATGGCGGTGTATTTGTGATGAACGTGCCTAAGGCGCCTTATCGCTGCCCACCGGGGCCTTATGAACGGGCTTGCCAACTAGCGAGCTACCTTAAAGTGCACAAGCCTAAAAGTAAAATTATTGTACTCGATGCTAATGCGGAAATTATTTCTAAAAAAGGGTTATTTACCAAAGTCTTTAAGGAAACTTATGCCGGCATTATTGATTACCGCCCTGATCACAGCATTAAAGGGGTAGATCTGGCGACAAAAACGGTAATCACCGATTTTGATAAAATAAGTGCAGATGTTTTGAATGTCATTCCGCCTCAACGTGCTGGCAAAATTGCACAAATAGCCGCATTAACTGAAAAAGATTACCCTTGGTGTGAGGTGAATTTTTTAAGTTATGAATCTAAGTTAGTCGAGCACGTTCATGTATTGGGGGATAGCGTTGCGGCAGGTTTACCAAAATCTGCCCACATGGCCACCAATCAAGCTAAAGTCTGCGCCAATGCAATTGTGCAACTGATGGCGGGGCAAGCGCCAGACCCCGCGCCAGTATTTGCCAATACTTGTTATAGTTTTGTGAGCGACACATCTGCCATGCATGTGGCCAATGTCTACCGCTATGATGCAGGTAAAAAAATGATGATATCGGCTGAAGGTGGCGGTGTTTCTATTAGTCCCAGTGAAAAAGAGGCGATTTATGCGGCCGCTTGGGCGCAAAATATTTGGGCAGATACGCTCACTTAACGATCGAGGATTTATATGAAAATTCATCTCATTAAAGTTTTTGTATTATTGGCTTTATTCACCACTACCCATGTGAATGCTGAACCAGTTGTTGTAGTGAGCCCATCCGCCAAAATGCTCATATATATTCAACCAATAGAATATACCAACCCCATTTACTTATGGCGCCCTTACGACGGTCGCTGGGTGAATCAAGGGCCTTTGCTAGAAGCGTCGGCGATGGCTAAGCTCAGTCAAGTGTACGGTGACGTTGGCCTGTGTGAAGGTAATCAGTCAGGTAAAACATTGGTGTGGTTGCAGCCAAGAATTTTTTATAACCCGCAAGTTGAAATTTTTTATGGCAAAGTGACGGCCAATGTCTATACCGGCATGGGTAACTTTATCGCGAGTTATGTGGGTGAATCTAGTTTACATGGCTATTTGAATTTTAAGACAGAGGATAGCGTTGAACGAGCTTATGCGCTTGCGATGGATATCGTGCTTGAGAAAATGCAGGCGGATACTGCGCTACAAGGTATGATGGCCAATGTAAATCCAGTATCTACTGACGCTACGCCCTGTAGCATGGTGACCTTGTTACCCATACCAAAAATCCGAGTCATGTCTTTTTAGGAATCAATCATGTTAAAGAAATACCTGCAAATGAGTGTAATTATCACCCTGAGTGCTGTTGCCATGGCTTGCCAAACGACAAGTCAGTCTATGCACTACGTGCCTCAAAAGGTTACAGGTTTAAAAACACCAGAGTCAGTAGTGCAGGCAAAAGACGGCAGAATTTTTGTTTCTGAAATAAATGGTTTTGGTAAAGATGGTGATGGGCAAATTAGCGTCATTGATACACAAGGTAAAGTGACCATTTTTGCTACGGGCTTAGATGACCCTAAAGGTTTGGCCATCATTGCTAACAACTTATATGTGGCAGATAAAACTAAAATTATTAAAATCACTGCCGAGGGTCAATCCAGTGTTTTTGTGACCACTGAAAGTTTCCCTACGGTGCCGTTCTTTTTGAACGACTTAGAGGCTGATCCACAAGGCAACTTGTATGTGAGTGATAGTGGTGACCTGTTTAATACTGGCAAGGGTGGCGCTATTTATAAAATTAGCCCAGAGGGTAAGGTTAAGTTGTTAATCAGCGCCCTACAGGATACGCGTATCAAAGCGCCTAATGGTTTGTTGGCTGACGACACAGGCAATGTGCTACTTTGTGTTGATTTTACCTCGGGTATTTTGTATAGCCTAGATACGCAGTCGGGTAAATTGACGGATGTTGCTGCAGGCTTCGGGGGTGGTGATGGGCTTGTGCATCATTCCAATGGTACGATGTACGTGAGTGATTGGAAGAACGGTAAAGTGTTTAGCGTGAATCGTGCAGGGGATGTGAAAGAAATTAAATCTGGCTATCAATCAGCCGCAGATATTGCATTCACTAAAGATGAAAAATACCTCATGGTGCCCGACATGAAGGCGGGCGAGTTGGATTTCATTGCTTTGCCATAATAGGCAGTATTAATCAATAACTAAACAATGACTTCGTCAATTCCTGCCACGGAGCTACGCCAACTAGCCTTGGCTTATTTGGCAGAAAAAAATCCTGAGCATAAGTCTAAGGCCGTCACTGCAGTAGCTTTGGCGTGGCAGCAAGGGGCGATTGCCTTAGATAGGCATGCAACACTGCTATCCACAGTTGTCATCCCCGGCTATCCAGAAAAACCAATATTGGTTGCCCCTTTATTGGTGAAGCGACGTGCCATGAATACGCTAGAAGGGCGTGCCGCTTTAATTCATGCATTGGCTCATATTGAATTTAATGCCATTAATTTGGCTTTAGATGCAATATGGCGCTTTAGCGATATGCCTCAGCAATACTATGCCGATTGGCTTAAAGTGGCTAATGAGGAAGCCTACCATTTCAATTTATTAAAAGACCATTTGCAATACTTAGGTTTTCACTATGGTGACTTTGACGCACATAATAGCCTGTGGGAAATGGTTGATAAAACTAAAGGTGACGTGTTGGCGCGTATGGCCTTGGTACCTCGGACCATGGAGGCGCGGGGCTTAGATGCCTTGCCCGCGCTACGCGCCAAGCTTGCACAAGCGGGTGATTTGTTAGCCGCTGAAATTCTAGATATTACTTTGCGTGATGAGGTCGGCCATGTATCGATTGGCAACTATTGGTTTAATTTTTTGTGTACACAAAAGGGCTTGGAACCTTTAGCTACTTTT
>CAILFU010000227.1 GCA_903833595.1 uncultured Pseudomonadota bacterium | reverse complement strand
GGATTGCCCGTCACGGAAATCGTTGGCAAATCAATATTTGTGGTTTGTTCTGCCCATACATGATTGATGAGTAGGCAATTGAGTGCTAATGGAATGGCTTTAATTACAAAAGCCTTACTTAATGCAGGTGCGCACGTTGATATTTCACCCATCGGTGTGGATTGTTTGTTATTCATGGTAGGCCTCAAAAAAATAGCAAATATTCAGCAGCGCTTCTAAAGTACGCTCAGCTGATAAATTTAACGATTAAATACTGGCTATTTGAGGTGGGGCGCGCGCTGCGTAGGCAGTTTGCAGTGAATATTGAACATTGAGATAGTAGTTTGAATTACTAGCAAAGCCGGCTTCAATATTGGGAAGGGTGAAGGCTGGAGATTGTAAGCCACTGGCGACTTGCGAATAACTGAGGCACTTACTACATACTTCAGCCGTGGCTTTTTTATCTTGCTGACTATGTTGGCTAAATTCGTTTAAGTGGCTTATTTCATGAGTCGCTATGCCTAATTGCGTAAAAGCAAATAAGAAAATAAGCGCAAAATGAATGGCGAAACGTTTTAGCATGGATTGTATTTTAGCAGACTTGTAAACCCAACAATGGCCACATATATGACCATTGTTGGGTTATTGAAAATTACGCAAAGTTTGCTGAAGCAAAATCCCAGTTAGCTAAAGATGCTAAAAATACTTCTACAAATTTAGCGCGAGCATTGCGGTAGTCAATGTAATAAGCATGCTCCCAAACATCAATGGTCAATAATGCTTTATCGCCAGTAGTGAGTGGTGTGCCAGCTGCACCCATGTTCACGATATCTACTGAACCATCAGCTTTTTTTACTAACCATGTCCAACCTGAACCAAAGTTACCGACAGCTGAAGCTTGAAAAGCTTTTTTGAAATCGTCAAAAGAACCCCATTTCGCGTTGATGGCATCAGCTAATGCGCCACTAGGTGCACCACCGCCATTAGGCTTCATGCTGCTCCAAAAGAAGGTGTGATTCCAAATTTGTGCTGAGTTGTTGTAAATGCCGGCAGCAGATTTTTTGATAATTTCTTCTAAGCTTGCGTTTTCAAACTCAGTACCTTTAATGAGGTTGTTTAGGTTGGTCACGTAAGTTTGGTGATGTTTGCCATAGTGAAAATCTAAAGTTTCTTCTGAAATGTGAGGTGCTAAAGCGGTTTTAGCATAGGGTAGTGCCGGTAGAGTGTGTTCCATGGTTATTCCTTTAAAGGTAATTTTTGGGTAAAAATTTGTAAACGTTATTTTGCCATAATAACAGGGTAAATTAGTAGGGTATTGCTATTTTTTCTTGGCACGTGGGTGCGCTTTGTCATAAATGGAGGCTAAATGTTGAAAATCAAGATGTGTATAAACTTGAGTGGTGCTAATGTTGGCATGACCGAGCATTTCTTGCACAGCACGCAAATCTTGGCTAGATTGTAATACGTGAGTGGCAAAGCTATGACGCAGTAAATGGGGATGCATGCTGGTGTTAATACCTTGCTTAATTGACCACTCCTTTACGCGATATTGCACTGCTCTAGGGGTAATGCGCCGGCCCTGCTGAGTCACAAATAAAGCATTTGGGTTGGCATCAGCAATTTTAATAAGTGCTCGGCGTTGTATCCAAGTTTGTATCGCGTTCATCGCATGACTACCCATCGGCACAATGCGCGTTTTATTGCCTTTACCGGTGACGGTCACGGTGCCTTCAGAAAAGTCTAGCATGGTCATATCTAGATTGACCAATTCAGCCAAACGTAAACCCGAGGAATAAAACAACTCTAAAATTGCATGATCACGTTGCTCAAGTAGGCCATCTCCCTGAATATCCACAAACTTAACGGCTTGGTCGGTGGAAAGTGCTTGCGGTAATGTTTTAGCAGTTTTAGGGGCGCGTAAGCCGATGATTGGGTTTTGCGTATAACCTTTGTGATGAATGAGGTAATCATAAAAGCCTCGCCAGGCTGATAGTGCACGCGCAATGGTTTTGCCACTCCGACCACGGCTATGAAGCGTGGCGATAAAGCGTCTAATTTGCGTGGTCTGAACTTGGTCAAGCGGGGTATTTTCAAGCAGGGACTCTAGTAGTTTGATATCCCGGGCATAACTTTGCAGGGTGAGTGTGCTCAAGCCTCGCTCAAAAGTTAAATGCTGAAGATAATCGTTAAGATCGCTCACTTGATAATAGATGTCTCGCTAAAGATAAGCTGAAAATGAAGCGCTGACTAAATCACCTATGCGGTTAAGGTACATTAAGCCCATGTCGGCTTTGAAGCGTTGTGCATCATCTGATCCTAACATTAACACGCCATAGATATTTTGTTTGTCGCCGCTTTGGTGAAGTGGAATAAAAGCAAAAGATTGCAAATGATCTTGCATTAAGCCTTCAGCTAATTCAGGTTTTACGCCACAGTAAGGCGCGTTCAATGAACTGACCCAATCGCTGAAAGCTGTATTTGTTGGCGTAAAAATAGCATCTTTTGCAAGGGTCGCATCGCTAGGGCTTACCCAAACGCGTACTTGCGATTGTGTGACAGCAAAAACTTGCTGCATGCTTTCAGAAATCAGTTGTGGCAAATGGCTAAAATTTTTATTTTCAATCAGTTTGACGCTGAAGTTATGCACTTTTTGGCTGGTAATATCATTTTGTTCGCCAAACTCAATCAATTGCGCCACCATATTTTCAGTGACGCGAATTTTGTCACGTTGCGCTAATTGTTGACGTTCAGCAAGAGAGATTGCACCACTGCCATGCGGGCTAGGAAGAAAAATTTCAGTGAGTAAGCTTGCGTGCTGTTCAAAAAATTGTGGATGGCTACGTAAGTAACTACTGACTTCGTCGGCTGAAATTGCAGTGTTATGACTTTGAGCGCTTTGATCTTCTTGCATGATAGTCCTTATGGATACAGCTATTTCTAGTAAATGCTACTTTATATTAATGTAATGGTGCCGGTAAATACTGTCACAGCAGGCCCGGTCATCATGACTGGATCGTTGCCGCCCTGCCAAACAATGTGTAGTTCACCCCCACGGGCTGATACGGTGACTGGGGATTCTAGTCGACCTAATTGAATGCCTGCCACGACTGCCGCGCAAGCACCTGTGCCACAAGCTAACGTTTCTCCGCTACCGCGCTCGAAGACTCTTAGTTTAATGTGATGAGTATCGACTATTTGCATAAAGCCAGCATTCACCCGCTCAGGAAACCGTGGATGTAATTCAATTTGTCGGCCTAGGCTTACTATAGGAGCTGTTTCTACATCGTCGACAATTTGCACGGCATGTGGATTGCCCATTGAAACCGCTGCAATCTCCACTGTTTGATTGTCTACTGTCAGCAAATAGCTAGCAGCAAGAGCCTCAGCAACAAAAGGAATAGCGCTAGGCTCAAATTTAGGTGCACCCATATTCACGGTGACCAGGCCATTTTCTTCTAGTTTAGGCGTGATGATGCCGCTGGCAGTTTCAACACGAATTTCACGTTTATTGCTTAAGCCTTGTTCAGCCACAAAACGTACAAAGCAGCGCGCACCATTACCGCACTGCTCAACCTCACTACCATCGGCGTTAAAAATACGATATTTAAAATCAGCGATAGCGGAAGTTTCAACCAATAAAAGCTGATCAAAACCCACGCCAAATTGCCGATGTGCCAGCATTTGGATTTGGTGCCCTGTGAGATTGACAGACTGATTAATGGCATCTATGACCATAAAGTCATTGCCTGCACCGTGCATTTTGGTAAATTTTAAGGTCATAGCGTTAGCATTC
>CAILFU010000226.1 GCA_903833595.1 uncultured Pseudomonadota bacterium | reverse complement strand
GATGTAGAGCGCTTATGCATGATTTGTGATATGCAGGTGGATGGCTTGGGCGTGGTAAAACAGTATAAGTTTTACCCCTCTGTGATGTGCTCTAAAGCACGGATGACTTACACGCAAGTGCATGAAATTTTGCAGCACCCTGAGGCCGAATTAGCCCAAGAATATGCATGGCTAATGCCGCATCTACAGCATTTACAAAGTGTTTATAAGCTCATGCTCACGCAGCGCGAAAAACGTGGCGCCATTGAGTTTGAAACCTCTGAAACCATCATGGTGTTTAATGACAATGGCAAAATTGACAGCATCGTGCCTAGCCACAGAAATGAAGCGCACAAGCTGATTGAAGAATGCATGTTGGCGGCCAACGTCTGTGCGGCAGATTTCTTACATGCGCATGAGCATCCTGCTTTATATCGCATTCACGAAGGCCCAACCCCAGAAAAACTAGAGCTATTACGCACCTTTATGGGCGAGTTTGGGTTTGGTGTGGGCGGTGGCGATAAACCGCACGCGAAAGATTACGGCAAGTTATTAGACAAAATTAGACCCCGTCCGGACGCACAGCTACTGCAAACCGTATTACTACGCTCAATGCAGCAAGCGGTGTATAGCCCAGACAATGTTGGCCACTTTGGGCTCGCCTACGAGGCTTATGCACACTTTACCTCACCGATACGTCGCTACCCAGACTTATTGATTCACCGGGCCATTAAAGCCGTGCTCGATGGCGAGAAGTATAAGCCGGGTGATTGGAGCCAATTAGGCACCCAGTGCTCAATGACTGAGCGCCGCGCCGATGACGCCACGCGTGACGTGACCAACTGGCTTAAATGTTTTTACATGCAAGATAAAATTGGTGAGGTATTTGAAGGTACCGTGGCCGGCGTCACCAGCTTTGGCTTGTTTGTGGCTTTGGATGGCGTTTACGTCGAGGGCTTATTACACGTCACGGAATTGGGCAATGATTACTTCCATTACGATAAAGCCCGTCATGAAATGGCCGGGGAGCGTACCGGTGTGCGTTACCAATTAGGTGATCGCTTAACCATTAAAGTGGCGCGCGTTGATTTAGAAACCACCAAGATAGATTTTTCTTTAGTCAATAAAAACAATACATTAGATGATGGTGTTAATGTTGTACCCAATAAACCATGGGCGGATAATAAATCGCGCGCGGGTGAGCAAAAACCTGTAAAATCCAGCGCTCATTTTGGTGAAAAACCGAAGGCGAGACATGCCGGACAATTAACCCTAAGCGCTAAGCCAAAATCAGGGACAAAACCCGTTGCTAAAAACCCAGCCAAACCGACTAAGTCTAAAAAAAGTCATAAAAGAACCAGTAAACATTAAGCGTTACATAGAAGAATTTAAGGTGAGTAGATGAGCGATGCCCGTATTTTATTTGGCTTTCATGCCGTATTAAGTCGTTTGCGCCAACATAGCGCTAGCGTGCAAGAGATTTTAATCGACCGCGACCGTGTAGATGCACGCATGAAAGATTTGCTTAAAATGGCTGAATCTTCAGGCGTACGTACCATGGAGGTTGATCGTAGCCGCTTAGATGGGATTGCAGGCATGAATGGCCGTCACCAAGGCGTGATTGCACGTGTCGTCGATACGCCTATTCCCTACAAAGATATACACGACATACTGGAATCTGACTTAACAGAACCGCCATTCTTTTTAATATTAGATGGCGTTGAAGACCCACATAATCTAGGCGCCTGCCTACGTGTAGCGGATGCCATGGGCGTTCATGCGGTTATTGCACCTAAAGATCGGGCAGTGGGTTTGAATGCGACTGTGCGTAAAGTGGCCAGTGGCGCCGCTGAAACCGTGCCCTTTATCGCGGTAACTAATTTAGCCAGAACCATACGCGAGCTTAAAGAAGCGGGCGTCTTTGTGGTGGGCACCACCATGGATGCACCGAGTAATTTGCTTAACATTAAGCTAGACGGTCCTATTGCGATTGTATTGGGTGCAGAAGGCGATGGTATTCGTCGCCTAACCGCTGAAACGTGCGATGCACTGGTGACGATTCCGATGTTTGGCTCGGTAGAAAGCCTTAACGTGAGTGTGGCGAGTGGTATTTGCTTATATGAAGTGCGTCGCCAGCGTAGCTTACTGGTAGCAGGTTAAGGCAGGGCGCCTTACAGTAAATTCAACGTACTTAAGGTGCGTTGACGGATTTTTTTCAGAAAGTCAGCATTCTCAATCAATGATTCGCCATAGCTTGGCACCAGCGCCTTCATTTTAGCCTGCCAAGGGCTGGTTTGCATCTGTGCGCTAAAGCAACGCTCAATCACGTCTATCATCGCTTGTACGGCCACAGAAGCACCGGGAGATGCGCCCAACAAGGCAGCAATAGTGCCATCTTGCGCGGCGACAATCTCCGTTCCAAACTCAAGCTTACCGCCTTTCACATCACATTTTTTAATGATTTGTACGCGCTTACCGGCATTTTCTAAATGCCAATCAGCTTTGGACGCTTGCGGATAAAACTGGCGTAGCACTCCTATTTTAGAGGTGCGTGTTTTGAGCACTTCGGTAATGAGGTAGCGTGTTAAATCCGTGTTGTGACGGCTAACTTTTAACATCGGCTGTATATTGCCCGGTTTCACGGATTTAATTAAATCTAAATACGACCCTTCATTTAAAAACTTAGTCGTAAAGCCAGCATAGGGGCCAAAGAGCAGGGCGGGCTCGCCATTAATCATCCGCATATCAAGGTGAGGCACAGACATGGGCGGCGCGCCTAGCGCGGCTTTACCGTAGACTTTTGTCGTATGGTGCTTAATCACCTCGGGGTTTTTGCATACCAACCACTGACCACTGACAGGAAAGCCACCATAACCATGGCTTTCAGGCACGCCTGATTTTTGTAGTAATTTGAGTGCGCCACCGCCTGCACCCAAAAACACAAAACCCGCATCAATCACTTTAGTTTTTTTAGTTTTTAAATGCGTTAAAGTGACTTGCCAACGGCCATTGCTCAACTGTTTTAATTGTTTAACTTCAGTATTAAGCTTGAGTGTGAAGTTATCTTTTTGCTCAAGCTTACGTACAAAGCTACGCGTTAAGGCACCAAAATCTACATCGCTACCATGCGGAATGCGAGTGGCAGCCACCTTTTGGCTTTTGTCACGCGTTTGCATTACCAGCGGCATCCAACGGCTAAGCGTATCAAAATCTTCGCTATATTCCATCGCTTCAAACAAATGGTGTTTCTTGAGTAACTCGTAGCGTTGGCGTAAGAACTTCACATCCTCATCTCCCCAGACAAAACTCAGGTGGGGGGTAGGGTTAATAAAGTGTTTGGGGGCAGGTAGGGCGCTGCTTTCAACCAGATATGACCAAAACTGTAAGGACACCTCAAACGAAGCGTTAATGGACAATGCGCGACTAATATTAATGCTGCCATCCGCGCTTGCAGGCGTGTAATTTAACTCACAATAGCCTGCATGGCCGGTACCCGCATTATTCCACGCGTCAGTACTCTCTGCGGCAACGGTAGGTAAGCGCTCTACCATCATCATACTGAGTGAATCATCTAATTCAGACAACAATGAGGCAAGCGTAGCGCTCATGACGCCACTGCCGACTAAAAGTACATCCACTTTGTGTGTAGTGACCATTAAATTGAGTTGTCTTTATTTAAACTAACTTAGTATTGAACAAGAAAAAAGCCTGCAATTGACAGGCTTTACTTTGCAAAGCACATGAATGATTCATGATTGTCTTGCACGCAATAATGTTGATATTTTACAGTAAATTAGCCAGTTTTAGGAAATAAAAATAGGCCGCTAAGTGGCTTGCTTAAAAGGCTTAAGCGAAAAATAAAGTAGTTTGCAGCGACTAGCAAACGCTATATTTTTCACCCTAATTAATGGCTGTCAGGCTGGAATTGTAAGAAGACTGGCAGGTCTTCTATAAGAGTCATACCAAGATGTTATTGCGTGGGTTTGCTACGTGAATTGAGTTGCTTGAGTTGTTGCTCAACAAATAGGGTTAATTCTGGGCTGAGTGTTGCCGTTGCTTGCGCACGATTAAAGGCCTCTTGGGCTTTATCAAGCTTGCCGAGGGCCTGCAATGAAATACCTAACCCTATGAGTGCCTTAGCGTCATTGCTACGTATCGCCAGTGCTGTCATGTAATGCTGTACAGCGTCATCATGACGTTTTGCGCTTTGTAACAAAGTGGCGGTAAATACTTGATAGTCGGCATTACTATTCGCGTAACCCAAGCCTTGTTCTAGGGTATTTAAAGCGCTACTACGATCACCGGCTTCTACTTGTAGTCGGGCAATGGCCATACGAAAATCATTTTGCTCTGGGGCAATGGCTAAGCCGGCTGTTAATATCGCCTTGGCTTCGTCTTGGCGTTTATTCTCTAACAGTAAGCCGGCTAGGGTTTGTCTGGCTTCTTGATTAGCTGGGTTAGATTCAAGGGCAAGTGACAAGTTAGCTTGCGCTTCAGACACCCGTCCTTGCTGAAGCTGGGCTAATGCTAGTCGATAATAGTTGTTTGATTTTTGCTCAGGCCGGATTTGTTTCCCTAATCCAGTATCAAGCTCTTGCTTGCTGACTAATTTAGGCGCTGTATGCTTTACGCTAGGCGACTTGTCTACCTCGTTACTGCTTAGCGGTGTGGTTTTTTCAACGACTGGTACCACTGGCGCTGGTACATTCACTTCACTAGTGGCCGGCATGGGTGCTACAGGGGCTTTTTTCGGCGGCGTGATGGCTTGTAAATGCTGAGCGTCTAGCTGTGTAGCAAATAGCGTGTTCGGCTGAGCGTTAGTCGTCGTTTCAGTAGCGGGTGCTTGGCTAGCTTCGGCAGGCTTGTTTGCTGAAGGTACAGGGGCTAGCGCAGGCGCTGGGCTAGCGCTGTCGGCACTAGGTTTAGCGGTATGCATCCAAGAATAAACACCGCCGGCTAATAAAGCTAACAACACGCCAATTTTAATCAAAGGAAAGGAGCGGCTTTGTGGCACGCCGGTGCTCAGCATTGCAGGATTTATTTTGATGGGATTGTTTGATCCAGCGCCACGTTGCTCTAGATCTTTTAACATTTGGTTAATCAAACTCATTTTTAATTTTCAGTCTTTTTAGTTTAAGCCAGTTTTTTTAGATAGAGTAAGTAAGAGGCGCCAAACACACCCACAAACACCGCAAAAGAAAAGGCATGCAGAAATATTTTATGCCAACTGGCACTCACCGAACGCGTGTCAGCAACAGCGGCTAACACCTCAGCAAAGCCCACTTGATGTTTACCTTTGCCATAAGCTGCTAGCAAGGATTTGTTTGCCAAAATATTGACTAAACGTGGCACACCTTTAGATTTAAAATACATCAACCATAACGCCATGTCACTAAACATGCGACTACCCTGGTAGCCAGCAATGACAAGGCGGTGATTTAAGTAGTATTGCATTTCATCACGGCTTAAATGATCAAGTTTATATTCAAACGTAATGCGTTGCTTGAGCTGGCGAATCGAAGCGTGATTCAGTTTTTCTTCAAGTTCGGGCTGGCCAAATATCACCACTTGTAGCAATTTGCGTTTCTCTGTCTCAAGGTTACTTAATAGGCGCAATGCCTCTAGCGTTTCAATAGGCATCGCCTGCACTTCATCTAGGCAAACCACCACCTTAATACCATTACGGGTGAAATCTAATAAACCCTGTGTCAGTGCACTTAAGAGTGCATGTTGAGTCACTGTATCAGGTAGGATGATACCTAACTCTTGGGCCAGCATCATCAGTAAAGAATGAGGCTCTAAATAAGGATTAGGCACATAAGCCACTTTAAACGTGTTGTCTAGACTGGCCATCAACTTACGACACAATAGCGTTTTACCTGTACCGACTTCACCAGTTATTTTGATAAAACCTTCGCCAGAAAGAATGGCAAACAGCAGGGTGTTTAACCCTTCTTGATAGCTACTCGAGGCAAAATAAAAGCTAGTATCAGGCGTAATGCTGTACGGCAGTTCATTTAAACCAAAATGCTTGAGGTATAGCAATTAAGGATTCCCGTTAGTGTCTGCATTTTCTGGACGAGGTCTTTGCATATTTTCCATGCGACGTTGAGTCGATAAGGCATCCTCATTCCAACTATCTTGCCCTTGAACCACAGTAGATTTAAGCAAAATAACCAATTCAGTTTTGCTGACGGCAGAGCCTTTTTGGCGGAATGCGTTACCTAAGAGTTTAATATCGCCTAAACCCGGTACTTTAGATTTGCTACTGACGCTACTTTCTGTCATTAAACCGCCAATGGCAATGACGCGACCATCTTTGGTGCGCACAATGCTATCGGTTTCACTGACATTGCTTGAAGCCAGTGGCAGATTGATTTTGCCGCTAGTCGTGCCTAAATCAACTTGTTTATTGACGGTAGTGACTTGGCTGATTGTCGGATGCATATGCAAGATGATGTTGTTATCTTTATCAATTTGCGGGGTGACATCCAACGAAATGCCTGAGAAGAAGGGTTGCAATTGAACTTCTGGTACCGTGGTTGCAGTGGCACCCACAGCAGTAGTACTTGAAGATACGCCTGTGACAAAAAACTCATCAGTGCCTACTTTTAACACCGCTTTTTGATTATTAATGGTGGCAATGCGAGGGCTAGAGAGCACCTGCACATCCCCTTGCGTTTCTAAGAAGGATAACAACGCGGCAAAGTTTGCACTTTGTAAGGCAACAGCAAACAGAGGCCCGCCTAGCGCGGTTGTGGCGGCATTAGTTAAAGTCGCTCCATTTGATACCGTTACATTCCCAGAGTTTAAGTCAACGCCGCCTTGATTGCTGAGGGTGGTATTGGCATTAATGTTACCGGCAAGGGCGGTGCTACCGCCACTATGCCCAAATACAGACCAGTTCACACCACTTTGCGAGGCGTCATTAAGCTGCACATTTAGAATTTTGGCTTCGAGTATGACTTGACGTTCAATCGACACCTGCATTAAGCGTAAAAATGATTCCACATTGCGAATGTCAGCAGGCATAGCGCGCACCACAATAACGCCCGATTGCAAGTTTACAATCACGCGTTTACCATCGCCTGGCCCTACAATTTCTTTTAAGGACAAAGCTAAATCTGGCCAGAAATCATTTTTAGAGCTGGTGGTAATGCTCGTACCATTCATGGACGATGCGTTATTGCCTGAGGTCGTAGTCGTCGTATTTGACGTTGATTGTTGACCTTGCTGATTATTGCCACTAATTGAGCCTGAAGTCACGCGCGTGTCAGATTTACCTTCGCGTTGGCCAACAATGTAATTCACTTGAAACACGCGTGTTTGCATGGCTTGTGGCTCAATAAAAATACGCGCACCCTCAACTTTATATTCATAGCCATATAGTTCACGAATAGAATCAAGCGCCTCAAATACCGTCACGTCTTTTAAATTGACTGAAATTGTGCCTGTCACATCAGGATGCACCAACATGCTATAGCGTGTGCCACTCACAATACCCATCAGGACTTGGCTGGCTGGGGCATTGCTAATGACTAAATCAAAGCGTTGTTCAAGCTGTTTTGCCGAGGCTTTAGGCATGGCAATTTTTAAAGGAGGTAATAGCGCATCATTAATTGCTGTCGGCGTCGCCTCAGCGCTAGGTTTGGTTTCTGCTACTGATTTTAGCTCATCATTTATTTTATTGAGCGTCGCGTCATTATGCGGCGAATTAAGGCTCGCACAGCTAGACAATAATAGGACAATTAGTAATGGTGATAATCGCATGGGTAATGTTCGCATCATTTTATGTTCACTTGTTTCATTTACTTCGATTGATCAGGGCTTCCAGTTTTGGAGGCTTGCTTAACGTTAGTATTTTTAGCTGGGATAGTCTTTTTCGGTGCGTCTGGCACACTCATTTTTTTCTCAACCTTCACCATACTTAATGTTTGCGTTGTCCCATCAGCGCTACGCAACACCGCTTCATTTTCAGTGACTTTAATCAAAGTGGCTTGCTCGTATTTTTTACCTAATACTATCTTTTGACCATTAATAATGGCTGCTCGATATTGAGCACCTATCATGATAGATTGTAGCACGGGGCCTGACGGTAGGGACTGGCCATCAGCATCCACTGAATTAGCCTCACCGTATAGATTAACGGGCGCTAGCGTCGGATCTTTTAGCACCTCAGCTTGCACGCTAGACATTAGCCCAAACAACGCAATTATGACGAAAATAAGGCGATGTTTCATTATTAAATACTCAACCATGCTTGGTCTAAACTCAAAGTGTAAACGGTTAGGGTTAATTGGCTTAGCGGGGGATGCTGGTCGGTGGTAAGCGCAGCCTTAGCCCACAGCACTTGCCAAGGCATTTTTTCTAGCTCAGCAACATATCCAAGCAGGTCTAAATAACGGCCTTCTATGGTAATTTCAACGCCATGTTTATAGGCGGTAGTCTCAGCCACATTAGTGACCGTGGTTGGATTGGCATTACTTTTATCTGTCGAGATGCCCTCTAACACGCTTTTAACGGGTAGGGTTTTAAGCGAGATGAGTTTGAGTTTGCCGTTTTTCTTTAACAAGCTGCGCAATAGCTCAGGCATCTTGTCTGGGCTAATTAAGGTAGACTGCATGCCATTTAACTGTGTTTCTAGTTGCTTTAAGGTGTCTTGTAAAGTGGCAATCTTTTGTTTGTTTTGCGCATCAGGGTCAACCACTTGCTGGCTATTTAATACGTTAATCTGCTGCTGCAGGGCTTCAATTTGTGTTTGGTTCGCTGCCATTTCAGTATGGAGTATTTTTTGGCGGGCTAACACTGGGCTAAGCAATAGGCTATTTATTACCGAGTAAACCACAAACAATAAAGCGCCAACCACTAGCCACTGTTCACGTTTATTGAGCGCATCAAATTTACTACTGAGGGTTAACCAAGATTGCATGAGGGAGTCGTTCAAGGTTGACCTCCATGCACAGCAGGCTCATTATTAGCTGGCGTAATAGACGTTGGACTTTCTTCAGTCGATTGCAAGTTAAATTCAATATACTGAATTTCCTTCTGTGCGCTTTTAGCCGCCACAGTAGGTGTTACAGGACTGCTATTATTAGTCACTGAAGGTAAAATAGCGGCAACGTTTGGCGCTTTACTATCAACAGGACGGTTCACCTGAGTCATATTTAACGCAGAAAACTCTTTTCCTTTCAAGGCTGGCTCATGGCCTAAATGCGCAATGTAGTCTGGCACAAGATCAGCCTGAGTAGCACGTCCACTAATGTTTAATTGATGGGTGTTGCTATCAATACTAAAACCAGTGAGCCATACACCTTCTAAGTTTTGCTTTGCAAAGACGCGCATCAACGCCGCGTAACCTTTATCAGGTGTCGCAGAACTTAAGTTGACGGTTTGTAGTACTTGTTGCTGCACTTTTTCTTTTTGCTCCAGTTGTACAATTTGATCTTGCAACGCTTTATTAAGCTCATGCGGCGCATGCAATGTAGCGGCTTGCTTCAATTGTGCTTGTGTTAGCGTTAATTGCTCGGCTACTTGGCTACTCTGTATAGTCAATAATGACAATTGTCTTTGCGCAAATCCATAGTAGGCCACCATTACTAGCAATAATAGGCCTAGCGTCATCGCTATGATATTGGTATTTAGCAAATCCTTTTGCTTGATTAGAGCGGGATTTAGTAGGTTAATCTGCTGACTCATGATGATGCGCCCCCACGTAAAGCCGCACCTAAGGCGGGTAAGAGGCTGGCTTGCATCGTTAGATCGCCTATTTCGACAGTATTTTCAAAGTCAAAAATATCGTTTAAATCAAAGCGTTCTATCTGTATGGGTAGATACGTTTTTAAATAATCATAAAAGTCTTCACGGCCCATAAATGGCGCCAATATGAGGCGATTAATAGTAATGTAGGGAAACTGCCGTTCAAAACTATCTAATGAACGTTGGATTTCTAGGGATAAGCGCTCAAATACGTTAGATTTTCGTGCACTCTCTTCACCATGTATAGGTTTAGTATCAATCTCGATATGTCTGGCATGGTATAGTTCACCGCCTGCCGTAAAGGTTAACAGGCCGCCATTGCTGTTAATAGAAAGTAAGGCAAGGCCACGACCATCTTGCTCTAAATAGGCAGCAATATTGCGTTGTGCCAGTTCTGGAATATCAATTGCTTCTAAGCCGGCCCCTGAAAACTCAATCAGCTTTTGAATGTAGTCACTAATTAATTCATTTTTACTGGCCACAGCATACACGTAAGATTGTCGATTGCTATTATTGGGGTCGGTTGGAATATTAATAACTTCAATGGTGGCTTGTTCTACTGGGTAATCAATTAAATCTTTTAGTTTCCAGCTAACGGCTTGCTTAAGCTCATTATCGGGTACGTTAGGTTTTTCAACTTGCAATAATTGGTATTCACCTTGCGTGAGTAGTAGCGAGCAATGTAGCTTAGCCAAACTCAAGGCAGTCACCATTGATTTAACTGCAAAGTTGTCTTTTAAGCTTTCTGTGCGTGCACCACCAAAGGCAACCAAGGGCTTAGCACCTGGACGCTTAATCACATGGGCCACGCAAGCGCCTTTTTCAGAGGCGCGAATGGCAAACCAACCCGCTGCTTTTTTCTTATTAAAAAATTTCATATTCAGTATCTTTGGTAAAGCCTTAATCGTTGGACTGCATATTTAATATAGCTTCTCACGTTATATTTCATTGTAACAAATTCACCCGAATGTCAAAACGTTACATCAAGTCGGCGTTCAATATACAAACTGCTAGGGCTAGCGCTAGGGCAACTCCCCGAAGCATTACAAGCGATAGAAGTAATAGTATAGACCGTTGGAGCACCACTACTACCCGGCGTTGCAACGCAGGTTACCGTGACGGTGAAGCCACTTAAGGTGCTAGCCGCCGGTGTAAATGAGCTCGATGCGACACAAGAGCCATTAATTAATTGTCGATATAGGCCCCATTCCAGACCCGCACGCGCCGTTTGATAGACCCGCACGCCTTGCACATCTAACGCTGAACCCATATGTTGATTGGTAGACACATTCACCATAAATGCGCCCAACACTGCCAATACCACTAAAATAAAGATGGCGGTAATAATGGCAAACCCTTGTGCCGCGAGGTATGAAAAATTTGAGCTCAATCGCTTCATGGCGCATTGTCCACATGTATTTGCTGGAATAGCGTCACGCTTTCGCCACTAGTGCTGTCGGTGAGTTTAAGTTCTATATACAGCAAGCCATTACGCCCAGTCGCTGTTGGCGTGTAGTCCACTGTGCAGGTTGCATTGGCGGCAAGCGTCGATGGCGTGCCACTTGGCAAGGCTTGCGCAGCATTGAAGCCATAATTGGCATAACGGCTCAAATTGCCTGCGGTGGTGGTCGGGCAAACATACGTAACGGCTTTAGTGCCACCAGGCACAATTTGAAACCGCGCATTGGGTGAGGGTAGTGGTGGCGATTGGCCGGCAAAGGGGTTGGTTGATAGCGTGACGACATTTGCTGAAATACCACTTACTTTGGCGCGGTTACAGTTAGTGCAGGGGTCTGCCGCAGCATAAGCATCTGCTGGTGCATAGCCAGTGCCCAAGTTATAAACCACAATATAGTCATTGACGGCCAGCGCAGGGCTGCTCGGCATAGGGCCAAGCACATCAAACGTCAAATTAGCGCTGGTCCAGCTCAAAAAATTGCCGGCGGTTGAGCCGTCAGTGGTATCGCGATAACGCCCGCCGTTGGTAGTCATGATAAATTCGATGTAATGATTACCACCAGAAGTCATCACGCGCAAACTATTGGGCAACGCCAACCGTACATCGCGGGTTAGGCGACGCAAAGCTACGTCCGCTGTATCTGTCAGCTCGGCGCGGTGAACCGCATCGATATAGCCTTGCACCGGTTTGACCACAAAAACTGCCACCATGCCAGAGATTATGCCAATAATCACAATCACCATCACAATTTCAATGAGGGTGAATCCAGCAGAACGATGTGGGCGTGAAGTGATCATGGCAGGGTATTGGGCGAGTGACGGGTACGATAGCCTTGCAGGCTAATGGTCTCACTACCCGAGTTAACAGAAACAGTAATCAGTAATGCCGCACCAGAGGCAGCACTAATGGTGTTTAGCACTGCTGCTGCCACTG
>CAILFU010000225.1 GCA_903833595.1 uncultured Pseudomonadota bacterium | reverse complement strand
GCAAGACAAGGCAATTGAATTAGGTGTCGCACGTTATGCGATTAACCCTGATGGTGAAAGCTGTGAGTTCGCTTTAGTTGTGGCTGACACCATGCGAGGTACCGGGCTTGGTCAGAAATTGATGTTAGCGTTGATGGACATTGCGCGAACAAAGGGATTGAAAAGAATTGAAGGCGAGGTGCTAAAAAATAACGCTAATATGTTGAAACTGATGAAGCGCTTAGGCTTTGTGGTGACAACTAATCCAGAAGACGGCAATATCAAAAACGTGCATAAAGCATTATAAACTGGCCAAATGCACACCGCTTACATCACACATTTAGAGTTTCTTAAACATGATATGGGGCCGGACCATCCTGAATGTCCTGCCCGTATTTATGCTGTGAAAGATCAGCTTATCGCGTCTGGTTTATTTGATCACTTAAGCCACCATGATGCCCCTAAAGCCAATAGGGAACAGCTTGCACGCGTACATTGCAGTGATTACATTGAATGGGTGTTTAATCAATCTCCAGAATCAGGTCTTATTGACCTTGATGGAGATACCTATATGAACCCATATACACTAGATGCAGCTTTATATGCAGCGGGTGCTGTGGTGCATGCTGTTGATTTAGTGATGGGTGGAAATACAAATAATGTTTTTTGTAATATTCGGCCGCCAGGGCACCATGCAAAAAGGGCAGGGGCTTCGGGTTTTTGCATTTTTAATAATGTGGCAGTGGCCGCTGCTCATGCGCTTGATCACTACGGTTTAGAGCGTGTTGCGATTGTAGATTTTGATGTGCATCATGGTGACGGTACGGAAGATATTTTTCATGATGACCCGCGCGTAATGATGTGTTCAACTTTTCAGCATCCTTATTATCCCTATTGTGGAGCTGACTCTGGCAACGACCATATTATTAATGCGCCGCTTGCTTCTGGTAGCACAGGTGAACAGTTTCGTCTTGCGGTAACCGAACAATGGTTACCCGCGCTAGATAGCTTTGCGCCACAAATGATATTTATTTCTGCAGGATTTGATGGCCATTGGGAAGACGATATGGGCGGTTTAGCTTTACGTGAAAATGACTATTTTTGGGTGACTGAAATACTCAAGGCTGTTGCTAAGCGACATGCCAATGGCCGTATAGTCTCAGCACTAGAAGGCGGCTACTCTTTACATGCTTTGGGGCGGAGTGTAATGACGCATGTTAAAAGTTTAAGTGATCTTTGACGGGTTAACTTAAGAGGTTAAGTCTGGCGAAATAACCAGTATTTCACCATAACCATTGCAAGCGCTATCGCCTACAAAACGTTGTGCGCGTAGTGCGGAAAAGCTGGAAAATTTCGTTTCAAAAGTTGCAAAATATTTGAACATTAAACTGAGAAATGGCAGGGTATGCGTGCCGCAATCTTGCATCGTGGCGTGAAGTTGCGGTATTTTAGTTAATAATAATGTGCCGCGCTTCATATTAAATCCCGTGTAATTTCCTACATTGCCCAATATGCCTATGGTGCCGGCAATCATGCGACTAGCGCAATAATCACCAGCGTTACCTTCAATAAGTATGAGTCCACGGCGCATCTGATCGCCTACGCGGTCGCCAGCGTTGCCTTTTACCACAACAGTGCCGCCGCTCATCCCTTTTCTAAGGCCCGCTGACGCGCCTCCTAAGAAATCGCCAGTATTACCTTCAATTGTTATTAAGCCATTTTGCATATTGCATGCGGCAAAAGCTAATGTACTGCCAAGACAATGAATAACGCCTTGTTTTAAACCAAAGCCTAAATAAGCGCCAGCATCGCCCTCAATATGAATGTGACCAGATGACATATTGGCCCCTAGGTAGTCAAACTGATGGCTGGCATTTTTGAAGTGGATATTTTGCGTATCATGACCGCTAATGTTAAATAGTTCATCTACGCGTAATTGATTTTTGCCGTAGTGAATCAGTAAGCTGGCGATTTCTGAGACTGATTTATTGGCTAGATGATTTGGGGTAAGGGCTGAGCAATTAATAGAAAACTGTAGCGCTTTTTGTAAGGTGAAAGTCAGCGCACTCATTAAACACTTCCCACCATAATTTCATGCAATTTGAAATGATGTGGACCTAATTTTCCACCATAATTGCCAGCAGAAATCCGCTTTACACCACTTGCTGCGCCTAGGTTACAAATCGCTTGTATGCCAACTTGCATGGCTTTCGTGATATCAGCAAAGCTGATGCCATCAATCACAATTTCCATGACGCTTTCAATCTCAGGTGAAAGTTCGGTATTGGTGAGGCCTTTTAAGGTGGGACAAAAGGCATCATTGGTTGAGGCAAACATTGTCTTATAGCGACTGCCGACTTTAGAGCCAGAGCGAACTACCCCGCCAGGAAAAGGCATGATAACGTTAGGGATTTTTTTCATGGCATCAATGGCGACTTCAGCAGCAGCTAATGCCAACGGTTGTGAGGTGGCTAAAATTAAAAAATTACCGCCTCCAATAGCGCGTACCATGCCGGTGGTTTCTTCACATAAGAATTCGCCATCCATGACTGGGATACGCCAGTAACGTTTGTTGGCAATTAGCTTAGAGGTTTGATAGCCATCACCAAAGAAGCGTAAATTTTTGCCTAAGTTAATATGATCCTCACTGGCAATGCCTGCAAATGCTGCAGCGGTAGGGCAAGTGAGTATGCATTGCCCCATGCGTGTTTCGAGTTGTTGCATGAGTACTTTGCTGCCCATGGCAAACATTAAAATACTAATACCTGCTCTACCATCTGGCGTTTCTTCGACAGTTAATTCACGTTCAATGCCCGCTTCTACGCCACAGCCAATCACTGACGTGGCAAATCCAGTCATGGCATTGGCGGCGTGATAGGCCCATTTTAAGTTTTGTGCTGTGATGATGACGCGCGTGCCACGCATATTAAATGCTTCTGCAAATGTATCGTCAATTTGTACGCCGTTAATTAACATGGAATTAATCGCTACTGACCTAAGCCGACTCATCACCTGAAATAATCTTACCAACCCATGCTTCAATGGGGATAATGCCTATTTCTTGCGCCTTTTTAGCATCGGCTTCAAGCAAAATGTCTTGCACTAAATCTACTTGCTTCCACCCTGCTAAAGGGGTTTCGCAATGTTCACGGGGCACATAGCGTGAATCACGGACTTTTTCATATTTTGGGATATAGCGTGGGCAATTTTGCCAAAATTCAGATAGTTTAACGGTCACTACAAAGTCAGCTTCTTTGTAATGCGCTAATAGTGCAGGGTCTTTTGAAATGCTTGCACTGCCTTGCACGCGTAATCGGTTAGGTGTTTCAAATGAGATAAAAAGGATGCCTATATTTGGGTTGGTGCTGATGTTACCCATGGAGAAAAACATGCCATTGCCATCGTAGCTAGGAAATATCAGTGTCGTACTATCTAGTACTTTTACAAAGCCGGCATCGCCCCCTTTGTATGAAACGGTAGGGCGCCCTTGGTGATCAATGGAGGATAAAAAGAGCATGCCGACACTTTCAATAAAGCCTTTGGCCCCCTCATCAAACTCGGTGCGACAAACAAGCTCCTCTACACGATCAGCCATGCCTCTAGTGCCAAAAGCATCTTGAATAACGCGGTGTTGCTCACCATATAATCTGCTCATTATGACTCTCCTGTTTTCAGTGTGAAGCTTGCTTGTTTTGATGAACGATGATGCTACCACGACCGTCACCGCTTATTTCTTCATTATTAATCTTAAAGTTATCTAATTGCATCGTGTGGTATTGATTGAAATAATCTTTTAGATCTTTTTCTACGCCAATATCAAAAGATGGCTTAGTTGTATGCGTGGTGCCCCAAACTACTTTTACTACCTTGCCATCTTTAACAACCAGTTCACCATCTTTAAATACATAGTCAGGTTTGGCAAACATGGCTTCGCGGTTAGCTTGGTCAGTATATACCGTGATGTCAGCCCCTGCGCCAACGCCTAAATGGCCACGGTCATTTAGGCCTATTAGTTTTGCCGCGCCAGCACGGGTCATAATCGCAATGTCATACAGGCTATATTCACGATTTAAGCTATTTAGATTGCTCATGGCTTGTGCATCTAAATTGAGTTTAGCAAAAGCTTCATTTCTAAAACTTCTGTCCATGAGTAAGCGAATTAGATGCGGGTAACTGGTAAATGGCGCACCATTAGGGTGGTCTGTGGTTAAAAAGATGCGCCAAGGGTCTTCTACCGACAAGAAAAGCTCTAGACCGATAGCCCATTGCAATGCATTGACGTAATTTTGGTCGCGATATTTAAATGGCAGTACGCCACAGCCTGCATCGCATTCAATATCCATCAGTACAGATTTCTTGGGGTTGGCATGTTTTGCATTGAGTTGTTGCATCATACTGTCGCCAGAAGCGGTGACCGTTTGGCCAAATAAAATTTGACCGACATCGGCGGTGATGTGTTTATTCTTATTTAATGCTTCTGAAATTTGTGCGGCTGCTGAAGAAAATTTCTTATCGCCTTCAGTCCCATAGCTATGAAATTGAATGTGCGTCAGGTGCATGGGTAAACCATCAGAAGCACTCATCGTATTCAGCGTGGTTTCAAAATTGCCTGCTGCCCCTAAGTTATTGCAATGCACATGCAATGGCTTAGCGATGCCCAGTTCGTGTACAGCACGACTTAAGCTTTTTAAAATATCCCTTGGAGAGATTTGGTAATGGCGGTTGTTTTCATCCAAATCTAACTTGCGCTGATTGAATTTGAAGGCATTGATGCCACCAGGATTAACCACTTTAATGCCAATGGATTGGGTGCTATGCAGTATCCAAGCCACGTAATCATTGATGGATTTTTGATCTTTTTTACTGGCCAGCATACGCAAAAAATAATCATCATTACCCAGCATGGCATAACCACCTTTGTCGATCATGGGTGTGTCGGCCATTTCTAGGTGTGCTTGGCGAGCATTGACTGGCATGAGAGCCGGTTCGAAGGCCGCGGTATAACCCATTTCTATGTAGCGAAAGCCTGTGTCTGTGGTGTTAGGCGTGGCGTGGTGGCTACAGTTAGGCGTGCAAATATGGGCTTCAGGTTCGCTATATTTTTTGCTTTCTTGAAACTCGGGCAACATCATACGTGCGATATTGATTTTCCCACCACCAATATGGCTGTGCATATCAATCGCACCGGCCATGACAATTTTGCCGCTTAAGTCAAAGGTTTTTGTAACTTTGCTCATGTCCAACGGCTTTGCAATAATACGGCCCTGTGCAATGTAAATATCTTCCTGCACCCCATTTTTTTGCTGTGCAGGGTCGTATAATCGGCCGTTTTTAAGACAGGTAATCACGTGAGTAAAGCCTCAATTTGGTGTATGACTTCACTTAAACTTGGTAGTTGATTCTCACGTAATTTTTTGAGTGGCATTGCTACTGAACTGTCCATTCTAAATATCGACCCTGCATGGTCTACACCAGGGATGCCCACCGGAATAAAGACATCTGGGGCTTTATCAAATTGCATATTGGCGTGGCCAATGACGATGGTTGGTGCGTCACAATGGGGGGGCAAGTGAGCATTAAATGTACTAACCCACAATAAGGCATCACATTTTTTGAGTTGTTGTGTGCTTGAAAAGTAATAAGCATCATATGCAGTTTGGCCTTCAAAATGACGGCTTCTCGTGGGGTAGCCGCTTAACCAAGTGCTGACGTTATTCACGGTAGAATCGCCATCGCCACTATTTAAGGGTAAACCCGCGACGCGTGTACTTTCATTCAACTTGGCGATGAGATGTGTGATGCTTTGTACGGTAAGCTCGGCGTGCGTATATTGAAAATTGCTAGCACTCCAAGTAATGACGGCATATTTAGCCGTTTTTAATTTATCCAAGACTTCTAGTAGCGTTGCAATCGCAACACCAGCCACTTGATCCACTGTAATTTTTTTGCCGTTCATCAATGCATTGAGGGTGCTGATAATTTCAGGTAATTTAGAAGTATCAGCTGTAATGATTGTTGGCATCTTACCTGTAGGTGATATGCCCGCTTTTAAATTGTCTTCAGGGGTGTTTTTAGGTGCAGCTAGATAAATAATTTCTGGAGAAGGCTTATCAAATAGACTGCTTGCATTCCATACTAGTTTTTCAAAAAAACGTGGATGGCTAGTTACTATATCAGTGCCAATCGCCAAAATGATATCGGCACGATTTTTTATCTCCGTGAGTGTGGTGGTTTGCCAGCCACTATTTTGCATGGCTAGCGTATTGCGTACTGTTCCTTCAGAATGCATATGGTCTAGCGTAGCATTAGTTTTTTTCGCTAATCCTATCATCGCCCGCATACCTTGCACTTCAGTGCCTAGGCCAGAAAATAATGGTTGATTGCTAGCGCGTAAAATATCTGCGGCAGCTTGAATGGTGGTATTTAAATCACTCGCTTTACCAGCTAACAGGGGAACACTTAAATTTTCTTGCCAAGCATTGTTATAAAAGCTGACGCTTTTAGCACAAGCATTTTTAATATTCATGGGTAATGTTGCCGTCAACACCAAGTCATCACAGAGTAGACCGCAGGCAGGGCAACAATGCGTAATTGGTAAAGTGGGTATGGTTGACGATTTCATTAAATGTAATTCTGCCACATTGTCAGTGCTCGCGGTTTGAATCAAGTGGTCAACATGCAAATGTAGGTTTATTTTAAGCGCTAAAAATGGTATTTTATCGTTCTTTTCAATAAGTTAATTAAATGGAGTAATTATGGCTGTTCAACGCACGCTTTCTATCATCAAACCTGATGCGGTAGCAAAAAATGTAATTGGTAAAATCTATACCCGTTTTGAAAATGCAGGTTTAAAAGTTGTTGCTGCGAAAATGGCGCAATTAACTCAAGCAGAAGCAGAAGGTTTCTACGCAGTGCACGCCGCACGTCCATTCTTTGGTGATTTGGTTAAGTTTATGATTTCTGGTCCAGTGATGATTCAAGCCTTAGAAGGTGAAAATGCTGTACAAGTGAATCGTGATTTAATGGGGGCTACTAATCCAAAAGAAGCGGCTGCCGGCACAATTCGTGCAGATTTTGCAGAAAGCATTGATGCTAATGCGGTACACGGTTCAGATTCAGCTGAAAATGCAGCGATTGAAATCGCTTACTTCTTCGGTAAATAGTCTTAGTTAACAAGGTAAAAACAATTTTGGTTAATTTGCTCAATTTCAATCAGCCACAACTGGCACAATGGTTTGCTGAAAAAGGTGAAAAGCCATTTCGCGCCAAGCAGTTGATGCGCTGGATGCATCATTTTGGTGTGTTTGATTTTGAGCAGATGACTGATATTGCCAAAGTATTACGTGAAAAATTAGCGCTGGAGGCTGAAATCGCCTTGCCTAATGTGCAGTTAGAACAAGTATCTAATGATGGCACGCGTAAGTGGTTGATAGGTGCGGACACTGCAAATAGCATAGAAACCGTCTTTATCCCTGAGGATGATCGCGGTACTTTGTGTATTTCATCGCAAGTAGGTTGTGCGTTGGAATGCACCTTTTGTAGTACTGGCCGTCAAGGCTTTAACCGAAATTTAAGTGTTGCAGAAATTATTGGACAGCTTGCAATAGCGAACCAGTCGCTGCGACAAGAAGCGGGTTACGATATGTTGCCCGCAGGTGAACGCATTATTAGTAATGTGGTCATGATGGGTATGGGTGAGCCGCTAGCAAATTATGATAATGTCGTGACTGCTATGCAGATTATGTTAGATGATAATGCTTATGGGCTAAGTCGCCGCCGCGTGACGCTCTCTACCAGTGGTTTAGTGCCGGCAATGGATAGATTGAAAGAAGATTGCCCCGTAGCATTGGCTGTAAGCCTGCATGCCCCTAACGATGCATTGCGTGATGTTATTGTGCCGATTAACAAAAAATATCCATTAAAAGAATTAATGGCCGCATGTAATCGTTATTTAGAAAAAGCACCACGTGATTTTGTCACTTTTGAATATGTGATGTTAGATGGTGTTAATGACACGGTTGAACATGCACATCAATTGTTAGCGTTGGTTAAAAATGTGTCATGTAAATTTAATTTAATTCCGTTTAATCCTTTTCTAAATAGCGGCTATGAGACGTCTAAAGCCAATCATATTCGTGTATTTAGAGATATTCTGATGCAAGCTGGCTATGTGGTGACAGTGCGTAAAACCCGTGGTGAAGACATTGATGCTGCATGTGGCCAGTTAGCTGGTAAAGTATTGGATAAAACCAAACGTACTTTTAATAGAATTGCAATTGAGGCGATTTAATGAAATTTAATATGAACTTCAGTAGCCAAAAAATAAGTGCAAGGACAATCTGCTTAAGTTTCGTATTGTGTATGTTGAGTTTAATCAGCACCGGTTGTGCGAATCAGCAGCAGCAAGAAAAACAAAGTGAAACGCTAAAAGATCGCGCTAGAGCCCATACTGATTTGGGTGCGGTGTATTTTCAGCAAAAGCAGTATGAAATTGCTTTAGATGAATTTACCTTGGCATCGAAGATAGATCCTAGTTTTGCTTCTGCTTTTAACGGATTAGGTTTGGTGAATGCTGCCCTCGGTAAAGATGATGTGGCCGATGCTGATTTCAGAAAGTCGATACAGATAGAGCCGATGAATTCGGAAGCGCGCAATAATTACGGTAGTTTTTTATGTGCAAGAAATAGAATTGATGAATCAATCACAGAATTCTTGGCGGCTGTAAAAAATCCATTATATGCAACACCAGCGATGGCATACACTAACGCTGCTATTTGTTCTATGCGCAAAAAAGATATGGTTAGTGCAGAAGCTTATTTGCAGCGGGCACTACAAATCGAACCTTTATCACAAGCGGCAGCCTACCAAATGGCTAATATCCAATTTAAGCGTAATGATGCAGTGGCTGCTAAAAAAACCTTACAAAATGTCATGCTTGGTCAGGTTGGGCCGGAAATATTGTGGTTAGCTATTCAAATAGAGCGTGCAGTAGGCGCAAGAGATGCCGAGGCGAGTTATTCGTTAGAACTAAGACGCAAATATCCAGATTCTGAGCAAGTTAAGTTATTACAGGGTGGAAAATAACCATGATTGATGAAGTAACAACCAATTCTGCCGACACTTTGAAAATAGTGAGTTCATCGCTAGGCAAAGTCTTATCTACTGCCAGAATTGCTAAGAATCTGTCATT
>CAILFU010000224.1 GCA_903833595.1 uncultured Pseudomonadota bacterium | reverse complement strand
TCACCAGTAACAGCGTCGACTTTAGCGGCAATATCACGCCAAATTGGCTCTAAGCTAGACCACGCTTTGCGTGTGCCTGATGGCATGAGTGATGGGCCAAAACGTGCGCCAGTTTCCCCGCCTGATACGCCAGAACCAATAAAATCAATCCCTTTAACCGCCAACTCTTTTTCACGGCGGATTGTATCCGTCCATAACGAGTTACCGCCATCAATAATAATGTCGCCTTGCTCTAAGAATGGCAATAAAGCATTAATCGTAACATCTGTCGCACTGCCCGCTTTTACCAATAAAATGATTTTACGTGGGCGTTTAATACTGAGTACAAATGAAGCTAAATCAGCGTGACCCACAACGCGCTCAAATGAAGGTTCATTTTTTTTACATTCTTCAATGAAATTCACCATTTTCTTAGAGTCGCGGTTATAAACCGCAATGGTGTAGCCGTGGTCGGCAATATTGAGGGCTAAATTTTGGCCCATAACAGCTAGGCCAACTAGGCCAATATCAGCATTTTTTGTAGACATTTATCTTCTCTTTTGGAGTTGTTTAATGGAAAGGGGAATTTTGTATGCAAGATTATAAAACTTAATAAGGAATTAAGCTGTGAAAAGTTACTCAAATCATCATTTATTTTAGTAAAAAAACATTACCCCAATATACCAACAGATAAAATGCTTAAAAATTATCGCTTCTACCCGTTGAGTAACCTTGCGGAATATCATTTTGCCACTCATCACAACTTGCACATCGATGATCATGCATTGTTGGACTCAATACCAAGTGCTCACTACCGCAAAACTTGCATTTTTCAGCATGCAATTTTGGTGTTTTATGATGCGTTTCATGGTGACCCGTAGCAACTTTTGCGCCACCTAATCCATACTTATTATCCATGGCTAACTCCATAGTTAATACATTATTGAAGTTACAAAATTACGCCATTTTTGTGGCCTATGCAAGGGCTAAATTTGACCAAAAAAACACGTCAAATATTTATTTTTTAAGTTGAGCCTTACAAGCTACATAAGCAATTTTTTCTCCGTCATTTAACGTGGTCGCATCTCCATTGATAACCAGAGAAATTGCACCACTGGTAAAACGGTTGTTATCGCTGGTTTGAGTCAGGTTAACTTCGTGATCAGGGTAAATCAGCCAAGCATCTTTGCCATTATTGAGCATGCGCACATAAAATTGCTTATTACCATCACACACATAAGCGGTGGCATTCTGTGGCACGCGTAATTGTTCATGTGTACCTGAA
Organism: uncultured Pseudomonadota bacterium; assembly: GCA_903833595.1. Lineage (GTDB taxonomy): Bacteria > Pseudomonadota > Gammaproteobacteria > Burkholderiales > Methylophilaceae > Methylotenera. The sequence continues at coordinate 434 of CAILFU010000224.1, read as the reverse complement.
CTAAATGGATTGGAAATGCCAATTGAGCTGCATGAGGACAATGTGAGTAATAAACCTGTCATTACTAGAAATTGATTAAGTTTGTTTGCCATATTTGAACCTAACTTATTGAAATATAAAAAATACCACTCTATTAAACCACTATATATAACATTGCCGGCTAAATTATAACTCCCTATGGCCTGCGCGATTTAATCTGTCTAATACCGCGGCCCATGCTGGCGTATTGTGTGGCAACTCAACTAATAGCTGATCTACTTTCAGCGCGTCTAGCTGATGTAGTGCGCTGTATAGTTTCTCAGCAACTTCTGCAGGCTTGTTAGATAATTGCACTACCGTGCAGTTTGGTTTTTGTCCCTCACCAATTAACAATGCAGCACATTTCAAACCTGATTTCGTTAAGGCTGCACATTGTTGAATAAGCATGTCTTTAT
>CAILFU010000223.1 GCA_903833595.1 uncultured Pseudomonadota bacterium | reverse complement strand
TCAATTTAGAGCCAAATTTAACTAAATTTACTAAAATTTAGTATTAATTTGTTTTAAAACAGTAGCTTATATAAATTAGTAAGTGTTTATACCTAATAAAAATAGAAATTTTAAGATTAATTTTAATAATATGGTCTAATAAATATAGTTACTTTGAGGCTTCTTTAGCTGTTTTAGGGTTTTAATAGCAGAAAAAGATCTTAAATCTACAAAATATAGGAATTTGGCAATGATCAAGACTGATGTAATCAAGCCACTTGCTCAATTACTTGAGGAAAGGGCGCAACAGTACGGCTCTAAAGTTGCCTATTGGGATAGTCATAAAGAGGCTAGCTATGCAGATTTAAATCGCCAATCAAAGAATGTAGCTAAAAAGCTTCGGAGTAAAGGTTTTGCTTCTGGCGATAAGGTGGCTATCTATCTTCCAAATTCAGTGAATTGGGTGCTTGCATGTTTTGGCGCGGTTCGCTCTGGACTAGTAGCTGTTCCCATCTCGCATGACGCCGCACCCGGTGAAGTCAGTTATAGGATTACTGATTCTGGTGCCAAAATGATTATCACTAGCAAAGATCGTTTAAGTGTTATTGAAGGAATTCGATCTGAGATTGATGCTGGCATTGAAATTGTAATCGTAGATGATGAAGAGATTGCTGCGTGTGAAAATTTTTCTAGCTATCTTGCAGATAGCACTAAGCTGGGTGATGAGCAGGTATGTACAAGTATCGATGAGGTTGCTTTTATCGTATATACCTCAGGCACAACTGGTAAAGCTAAGGGTGTTCAATTAACTGTTCGGTCAATGTTATGGGTAGTAGCGGCTTGTTGGATTCCAATCGCTGGGATGAGTGATAAGGATGTTGTCCTTTCCCCCCTGCCATTATTTCATTCGTATGCATTGAATTTTTCTGTACTTTCTATAGTGGCAGCAGGTGCGAGCGAATTTATTGTTGAGAGGTACTCTTCTACACAAGTTTTAACGTTATTGCAGACTGGAAAATTTACGGTCCTTCCGGGTGTTCCCACTATGTTCCATTACATCCTGGAGTCGGCTAAAGCAGACGCTGCCATTAAGCTGAATGGCATGCGTCTTTGCATTTCGGCTGGAGCGATCTTACCTGCGGATTTAAATAAGGGCTTTGAAGAATTCTTCGATATTAAATTATTAGATGGCTATGGTATTACCGAGACCTCGACTATGGTGACAATGAATTCACTAACTGGTGGCCGAACACTCGGGTCTTGTGGTCTTCCAGTGATAGGTGTGGCTGTTCGAATTGTTGATCCGGTTACTGGAAAAGATCTTGATGCTGGGCAAGAGGGTGAACTCATAGTTCGCGGCCCAAATGTGATGGTTGGTTATCACAATAAACCTGCAGAAACTGCAGCTGCGCTAAAGGATGGCTGGTATCGAACTGGGGATTTAGCAAAAGCAGATTTAAACGGTTATCTCACTATCACCGGAAGACTCAAGGAGCTGATTATTAGAGGCGGTCAAAATATTGCACCAGGTGAGGTTGAGGAAGCAGTACTTCGTCACCCAGCTGTTTTAGACTGCGCTGCAGTTGGGGTTGAGCATAAGCATTTAGGTGAGATCCCCGTAGTATTTATTGTTTTACGCGAAGGGCAATCAGTTGAGTCTGAGGTTTTGATCGAGTTTACAAAGACACAGCTCTCATCTTATAAGGTTCCGGCTGCTATTCATGTGGTTAAGGAAATACCTAGGACCGGCTCTGGGAAAGTTATGCGTTTTAAGCTTAAAGAAACAATTTAGAAATAAAGGGAAGATATGCAATTTGACTTTCACTCTACACGTTCAATTCTTGTCGAAAGGGGCGGATCCGCAAATCTTGCAACAAGAATTCAAGAGCGTGGTGGTAAATCTACCTTGATTATTACTGATCCAGGCGTTTTATCAGCGGGATTACTCAATAAGGCGCTACCGAAGTTCAAAGAATTGGGTATTGCACTCGAAATTTTTTCTGACGTACAGGCTGATCCGCCTGTTTCAGTGATTAATAGCGCAGTAAAAGTCGGGCAGCAGTGTAAAGCTGACTTTATTGTTGGCTTTGGTGGCGGTAGCTCAATGGATGTGGCTAAGCTTGTAGCACTTTTGGCGCCTGGCAAAGAAAAATTAGTAGACATATATGGCGTAGGGATGGCAAAGGGGCCGCGCCTTCCGCTTATTCTGGTTCCCACCACCGCAGG
>CAILFU010000222.1 GCA_903833595.1 uncultured Pseudomonadota bacterium | reverse complement strand
AGCTGCAATTTTACTGACTTTTTTTGCAGCACAACAATTTAACGTGGATAAAAACTTAGAGCATAGTGATGCATTTTTGTTGGCTGCAGAATTACCACCAGAAGCATTTGCAGATAAAGGGTTTGATACATGGCTAGTTTCCAAGCAAGACTAAAGCTTATAGTAGTGTTTTTGTTGTGTATCTTAGTGAGTGGTATAGCGCTAGCTGATGGCGCTACCTTAACTTGGGCGCAGTTAAGTAATGAGCAACAACAAGTATTAAATCCACTGGCTTCAGAGTGGGACACTTTGCGTCCGTGGCAACGTGAAAAAATGTTAGATATTGCACGTGACTACCCAAAAATGAGCTTAGCCAAGCAAGATTTAGTACAAAAAAGACTGACAAATTGGAGCCGCATGACACCTTATGAACGTGAAAATGCAAGAAAAAATCATCATCAATTCCAGTCATTATCTGCTGAAAAAAAGAGTGAATTAAGAAAAAAATGGATGGAATATCAGCAACTGCCTGAGTCAGAGCGTGCGAGATTGCGGGCAGAATCACCCGACACCTATACGGATGCTGAATTGAATTAATTTATAGACCTTAAGCATATGAATAAAAAAGCAAAGATGCCTGATTTTTTGCAAGCCCCAAGTTTACTGAAACTTGGGGCTTGCTTTATTTATGACGCATTGGCTGTTATCGCACTTTGTTTTGTATGTGCTTTGGTGTTTATTATCCTAATAGGGGATGCGAGCCATGGACTCAAGCGATACATGCTGCAGCTATTTTTATGGATAGCTATTGGTATTTATTTTGTATGGTGTTGGAAGAGAAGTGGCCAGACGTTGGCTATGCAGACATGGCAATTAAAGGTAGTTAATGAAGACTATCAATTATTGACATGGAATAGGGCAATGGCAAGATACGTGCTTGCCAGCGTAAGTTTGATGTTATTTGGACTTGGTTTTTTATGGGCTATTGTAGACCGCGGACACTTATTTTTGCACGATAGATTGCTCAACACTTATATTATCTACGTTCCACGTAATGCAGCATCGTAAGCCCAGCTATCAGAAATAGAATAGTTGGCATGACGGCACTAAATAGAGGCGCCCAATCATTTAATAGACCTAAGTGAGCAAACACCCGATTTAAAATTTGATACATCACCCCTAGCATAATGCCAATAAAAATTTTTGTGCTGGCCCCAGCGGCTCGTTGTTGTATGAAACCAAAAGGTAGCGCCAGTATGACCATGACTAAGCAGGCCAATGGGTAAATCATCTTTGCCCATAGGGCTACGACATATCGAGTGGTTTTTTGCTTATTTATGCTTAAGTGATCGATATAAGAATATAAATTCCAGGCAGACATTTTTTCAGGCATTACTAACAAAACATTTAGTAACTCCGGACGAATGAGCGAATGCCAATTTGCTTCTGCTAATTGCGTCACTTTATTAGAATCTTTAGTAAACTTAGTTTCAGAAACATCTTTTAATTTCCAGTAATCTTGTTCAAATTCAGCGGTTTTAGCATTGCGCGCGGTAACTAATTTTGCCTGTTGGTCAAATTCGTATATATGAATATTAAGTAACGTTGTATCGGGTAGAACTTCCTCGACATTGACAAAACTACTACCATCTTTTACCCAAAGGCCTGATTTAAATTCTTGTGCAACAATAGAGTCAGTCGCTTTAATTCGCATACGCTGGGCCATTTTTTCACTGAAGGGCGTAATGAGCTCACCTATTAGAAACGTGATGATGGTAAACAGCAGCCCAATTTTCAGTAGCAAGATGGCAATATTGAATAATGAAAGCCCGCTAACTCTTAATATTACAAGTTCAGAATAACGTGATAGTTGGCTTAGGCTATACATACAACCGACAAGCACTGCAACCGGCATGACGTCATACACATGGCCGGGCGAACTCAATAATACAAATAGCAAAATTTTAGCGAGGCCATAACTGCCTTTGCCTAAAGTATCAAGCTCTTGAATTAAATCAAAAAATGAGAACATCGCCATCAGTGCCAACATTACTAGCAGTACGTTGAGGGT
>CAILFU010000221.1 GCA_903833595.1 uncultured Pseudomonadota bacterium | reverse complement strand
GATTCAAGTGGCTGAGCCCTTGGCCGGACGAGAAAGTTTGGCGCATCATATTACCTTTAAAATGTTATTACCTACTTTCATCGCACTACCTGTATTGGTGCTGCTGATATGGTTTGCTGTTGGCGCTGGCTTACAGCCATTGCAAGTGCTTAAACGAGAAATCAAACAGCGAACCGCCAATCATTTAGAACCGGTTGCCATGGCGGGCGTGCCAGAAGAAGTGACTCCTCTAGTCAAAGCGCTTAATGATTTGTTCGCTCGTCTTGAAGAAGCTTTTGAGGGTGAGCGACGCTTTACTGCCGATGCCGCGCATGAGCTACGTACCCCGCTTGCTGCTCTTAAAATCCAAGCACAGGTAGCTATGCGATCAACTGAAGTAGAAGTGCGACAAGTTGCTTTGGAAAATGTATTACGAGGGGTGGATAGAGCAACTCGATTAGTCGAGCAATTACTCACGTTAGCGAGGGTTGATCCTGAAACTGCGGTAGCAGGCTACAAGCAGGTCGATTTACTTAGTTTGGCAGCACAGGTGATGAGAGAATTGGCGCCGCAGGCCCATGCCAAGCAGATTGAAATATCACTTGAAGAAAGTGCTCCATGTAAGGTATTTGGTGATGAGGTTCAACTGAGTTTGTTATTGCGCAATCTGTTAGATAATGCCATTCGTTATACGCAAGTCAGTGGTCGCGTGACTGTATCAGTGCTCAATTCAGATGGCATCACGCTAGAGGTAAGAGATACTGGCCCTGGCATTCCTAAAGCCGAACGCGAGCATGTGCTACAACGTTTTTATCGCATTAGTGGCAGTGGTGAAGAAGGCAGTGGACTAGGTTTATCCATAGTGCGTCGTATTGCTCAGATGCATGGTGCAAGGCTCGCGCTAGAGGATAATGATGCAGGACACGGTTTGCTAGTGAGTGTGATTTGGCCTAGCACGACATCTTAGCCGGCTGAATTTAACGGCATTTTATCCAGACTATAAATGCTTTGTAATATTCAACTTGGTAGATACACAAATAAACGGTGACAATTGCATTAAGTAGCGCAGTTGCTAAAAACAACTGTGGAATACTGAAGCCTTGATTGAATAACAAGAGTGAGAAACCTGCAGAAACCACCATCAATAAAGCATTAAGAATATTGTTAGCAGCTATCACACGTGATTGGTGGCTTTTTTCAGCATGTGCTTGAATTAAAGCGTATAGCGGGACAATGTAAAGCCCGCCAAATAAGCCGATGAGCGCTATATCAAGGAGTAGTCGCCAATTGTTTAATTGACTCATAAATTGTATATAGTTTTGAGTCGTGACAGGAGAATGAAAATTAGCGGTGGCAAGGTATAAATCTACGCCAAACAGTGTTAAGCCAGTGGCGCCAAACAAAACTAAACCTAGCTCTAGTTTGCCTTTTGAAAGTTTTTCGCACAGCAAAGAGCCGATACCAACACCAATAGAAAACACTGAAAGTAGCAATATAAATAAACTTTCATCTCCTTTCAGTATATTTTTTGCAAAGCTAGGAAATTGTGCAAGTAAGGTTGCGCCATAAAACCAAAACCAAGAAATAGCTATTAACGCAAACCAGATTAGTGAGTGCTTCCAAACAAACTTTAGGTTGTAAAAGGTTTCTGTAATGGGGTTCCAGTTAATTTTTAGACTAGCATCAGCTGCCGGCGAATTT
>CAILFU010000220.1 GCA_903833595.1 uncultured Pseudomonadota bacterium | reverse complement strand
TTCCATTCGGAAAGCCCTTTATATTTGGTGCGAAAGGAGAGACTCGAACTCTCACGCCTTACAGCGCTGGAACCTAAATCCAGTGCGTCTACCAATTCCGCCACTCTCGCAGGTCTTTGACGGCTTAATACATTGCCGCTTCAAACAAGCGGGCATTATATCTTAACTACCGCCTCTGACAACTATTAAAAGCACAAATTACTTATATTTTTTGTTGAATCCAACTTTCAATCAAGATTAACCTATGCTTTTAAATGGCATCTAGCCGAATAAGCTTTAATTGTGCGAGAATGCCAGTTAATTACCATATTTTAATAGAGTAAAAATCATGCAAAACAACATCAATCAAAACGAAATTAATATGCTACGCACCGAACTGGAGCTATTAATGCGCGAACGTCAATCTTTATTAAGAGTTGCTGGCGCCGCGGCAGGTTTAATTGCAGAAATGGATAGCCATGATTTGCCCATCACCACCGTGGAAGCGGCAGATATATTAGCGACAACGATTAATGGATTAACTGAGGAAACCTTACAAGATGCATTAAGTGCTGTACATGCTGAAATTGTGGATTAACTTTCAGTAAAGTTTTAACTTCTCTTTCTCTTACCTACTAAGACGCCATTATTTTGATTAAGCGCGCTGGACATATAACCTGCATCAGTCCTGCTATCAAACTAGTCTTGACGGCCAGTTTAGTAGCCTCTGTATTTTTAAGTGGTTGTAGCTTTCAACAATATGTCGCAAAGCCGATTGACCCCTTAACCACTCTCACTAAATTTGAACAAAAAGACCCAGCTAGCGAACAATTCCACCAATACTTACTGAGTAATGGCTACACTGCAGACCGCCTACCTGTAAAGCAATGGGGTGTTGATGAACTAACTTACTGCGCTTTATTTTTTCATCCAAGTTTAGATGTTGCTCGTGCTCAATTGCGTGCCGCATCGTTTGCAGAAGTGAGTGCTGCTGAAAAAACCACGCCTACATTAAGCAGTAAAATTGCGCGAAGTAATGACCCCGACCCGGCCAAAAAGCCCTTTGCATTTGGACTTAGTATAGACATCCCCATTGAAACAGCAAATAAACGTGAGATACGAATAGAAAATGCAAAACACTTATCCCAAGTAGCTAAGCTTGAAATGGCACAAACTGCATGGCAATTACGCTCTAATATTGCACAATCCCTCGCTGAATATCAATTTAACCAACAACAAATACAATTATTAACGAAAGAAGAAATACGTCGACAAGAAATTGTGGCTATTTATCAAAAACGGGTGAATTTAGGCGCAGCGTCTAATATTGAATTAAGCACAGCCAATCTACAGTTACAATTAGCTATATCGTCTCTCAATACAAAAAAACAAGATTCAGCCCTACTGCTATCCAAACTAGCAAGTAATGCGGGCTTACCCCTTAGTAAAATCGAGAAAATGGCATTGATGGCTAGCGCCAAAAATTCAGATAATGAACCCGTTAACATTAATACAGTAGCGCTATTAAACCGCTTAGATATTCGCATTGCACTTGAACGCTATGCAGCTGCCGAAGCTAAATTGAAACTAGAAATTGCCAAACAGTACCCAGACATCGTCATTAGCCCAGGTTATGCGTTTGAATTTGGTGATAACGTATGGTCACTAGGCCTATCTGGTTTAATGACCCTATTAAATAAAAATAAAATTGGGATCGCAGAGGCTACTCAATTACGTGAAGTTGAGGCGGCGCAGTTTGATGGCTTGCAGACCAAGATTATCGCTGAAACTAATATTGCCAATGCTGAATTGACTCAAGCCAAACAGTCATTAACAAACAAAAAGAATCTATTAGCACAACAACAAACTTATACGCAGCGCATGATACATAAGTTTACGGCCGGCGAAATAGACCGCCTAGAATTAGCCTTTGTTAAATTAGAAGAGATTACCGCAGAAAAAAATGTTGCTGAAGCAGACTTTCAACTCACATCAGCACTCAACCAATTAGAAAATACTTTGCAAAAACCGCTCACAGAGATAGGACTAGAAAATGGTGGTGAAAAATGAACCGTAAAGCAATGATTATCATCGCCATACAAGCT
>CAILFU010000219.1 GCA_903833595.1 uncultured Pseudomonadota bacterium | reverse complement strand
GGTCAAGCTGAAATTTTAATTGATTTGATTGCCAACCGTACCCCAGCAGGGGTAGATCAGGCCGCTTATGTTAAAGCCGCATTTTTATCCGACATTGCCAATGGTAAAGCTGTTTCACCACTTATGAGTCCGGCGCAAGCTGTTGATTTGCTTGCTACCATGTTAGGTGGGTATAACGTACAAGCTTTAGTGGCGCTACTTGATACGCCTATGGCAGAAGCGGCTGTGAAAGCTTTATCTAAAACTATTTTAATGTTCGATGCGTTTCATGATGTTGATGAAAAAATGAAAGCAGGTAACTTGCATGCTAAAAAACTAATCACGTCATGGGCGAATGCAGAATGGTTTAGTAATGCACCAGTGTTAGCTCAAGCAATTAAAATGGTAGTTTTTAAAGTCGATGGTGAAACTAATACCGATGATTTAAGCCCTGCACAAGATGCTTGGAGTCGTCCGGACATTCCTTTGCATGCTAAAGCGATGCTAGTTAATAAAATGCCAGAAGGCTTAAAGCTCATCGATACTTTGAAGCAAAAAGGCTTGCCCCTTGCTTATGTGGGTGATGTGGTTGGTACAGGGTCTTCACGTAAATCGGCGATTAATTCCTTGCAGTGGTTCATGGGTAATGATATCCCTAACATTCCGAATAAACGCACAGGCGGCGTCATTCTAGGCACTAAAATTGCGCCTATTTTCTTCAATACTGCCGAAGATTCTGGGGCACTGCCAATTCAATGTGACGTTTCAAAAATGCGCACAGGTGACATTATTACCATTCAGCCTTATGCAGGAAAAGTGTTAAATGAAGCCGGTGAAGTCATCTCTAGTTTTGATTTAGCACCCTTAACAATTCCCGATGAAGTACGAGCAGGTGGCCGTATTGCATTGATTATTGGCCGTGGATTAACCACCAATGCGCGTGCGGCTTTAGGTTTGCCGCCAACAGAATTGTTTATCAGTGCCGCGATGCCAAAAGACAGTGGTAAAGGCTACACGCTAGCACAAAAAATGGTGGGTAGAGCCTGTGGTTTGCCTGAAGGTGTGGGTGTTCGCCCAGGGTCATATTGCGAACCTAAAGCCACAACCGTAGGCTCGCAAGATACTACGGGCGGTATGACGCGCGATGAGCTTAAAGAGTTAGCCTGTTTGGGGTTTAGTGCAGATTTAGTCATGCAAAGTTTTTGTCATACTGCGGCTTACCCAAAACCAGTAGACATTAAACTACATCATAGCTTACCTGAATTTATGAGTAGTCGTGGCGGCGTGAGTTTACGTCCAGGCGATGGTGTGATTCACTCATGGTTAAATCGCATGGTATTGCCAGATACCGTCGGCACTGGCGGCGACTCGCATACGCGTTTTCCAATAGGGATTTCATTCCCCGCAGGCTCAGGTTTAGTAGCATTTGCTGCGGCCATGGGTGCGATGCCTTTGGATATGCCAGAATCAGTGTTGGTTCGTTTCAAAGGCACGATGCAACCAGGCATTACCTTACGCGATTTGGTTAATGCCATTCCTTATGCGGCCATACAAAAAGGTGAGCTCACGGTGGGTAAGCAAGGCAAAAAGAATGTCTTTAATGGTCGAATTTTAGAAATTGAAGGCTTGCCCGATTTGAAGGTAGAACAAGC
>CAILFU010000218.1 GCA_903833595.1 uncultured Pseudomonadota bacterium | reverse complement strand
CGTGATGGTGGCACATCAATTATTAGCCATGACAGATGAGAACTTAGAAAAACATACTAAGCTACCAGCTAAGTCGCTAGATACTATTACCATACATGGCACCGAAGGCATGGCTGTGCAATTTGCCCAATGCTGCAGGCCTATTCCAGGGGATCCTATTTTAGGCTTTATCAATAAAGACAAAGGTTTGGTGATTCACACGCATGATTGTCCTAGTGTCAGCAAATTCAAGTTGGATCCAGACAAATGGCTCGACGTTGAATGGGAACCAGAAAGTAAGCGATTATTCAAAACCAACCTCAATCTAACCGTGGCAAATCAGCCTGGTATGTTGGCTAAAATTGCTTCAGGCATCGCTGATGCAGGGTCTAATATTGATAATGTGAGTGTAGAAGAAGCTGATGGTAGTGCTTACGCTAATCTTTACTTTACCGTCCAAGTTAAAAATCGCGTCCACTTAGCAGATTTAATGCGTGGTTTACGTAAAATACCTGATGTGGTGAGAATTAATCGAGCTAAAGGTAATATTGCGAACCCTGTTAAAAAATCCTCTCAATAGCGTCACATGATCAACTTCACTGTAGGCCAGTACAAGTTCTGATTAACTAGCATGACCATGCTTTCCGAAATTAAAACTTTTAGCAAACCGCTTATTGCCAACTTAAATAAGCTTGGCATCCAGACTGTTCAAGCTTTATTACTGCATCTTCCATTGCGCTACATTGATGAAACTCACTTAACTGAGGTGCGTGATTTACGTGTTGGCGAGGCGGCGCAAGTAGAAGGAGAGATTGTATATGCCGAGGTTTCTTATAAGCCTCGCAAGGTTTTAATTGCTAGATTAGAAGATGCTACCGGTCAATTCACTTTAAGATTTCTACATTTTTACCCTAGCCAAATTACCACACTTAAAGTGGGCAATAAGCTCAGAGTATATGGTGAAGTGCGTAGTGGGTATTATGGGTATGAAATGGTTCATCCTACCTGCAAAGCGGTGGGTGAAAGAACTTTTGTTGCAGAAACATTAACGCCTATTTATCCTACAGTGGCAGGGCTAACGCAAGGCGCTTTGCGTAAAGCAATCGACATTGCGCTAAAACAAAATGTTCTCAAAGAAACCTTGCCTGCAAATATCTACCAAAAATTTAAACTCCCTAGTTTTTCTTCAAGTCTGCAGGCCTTACACAATCCACCACCACATGTTGATTTACAAGCTTTAGAAAACAAAGCTACACCAGAATGGCAACGCCTAGCATTTGATGAGTTGCTCGCACAACAGCTTTCTATGCGCAAGCACTATGCGCGTCGCCGTAGTGTCGATGCGCCAAAATTTTCGGCATCTAAACAATTAGTTTCTTCTTTACTAAAAACCCTGCCGTTTGTCTTAACTCAAGCACAACAAAAAGTAGCGGTCGAAATTGAGTTTGATTTAAGGCAACCACACCCCATGCAACGCCTTTTGCAAGGCGATGTGGGTAGCGGAAAAACTATTGTAGCTTGCATGACTGCACTTCAAAGTATAGAAAGTGGCTGGCAAGTCGCGCTAATGGCACCTACAGAAATATTAGCAGAGCAACATTATCAAAAAATGTTGATATGGTTAACGCCATTGAATATTCAAATCGCCTGGCTTACCGGTGGGCAGTCAAAAAAAGATCGTGAATATGCGATGCGCGATATTTCGAATGGTAGTGCGCAGTTGATAGTTGGCACGCACGCTTTGTTTCAAGAGGCGGTGCAGTTTAAAAAACTAGGACTGGCGATTATCGATGAGCAACACCGTTTCGGTGTGCAGCAACGCTTAGCTTTGCGCCAAAAGGGTCAACCAGAACCCCATCAACTAATGATGACAGCAACGCCTATACCACGTACTTTATCTATGAGCTATTACGCCGATTTAGACGTTTCGGTGATTGATGAGTTGCCACCAGGGCGCACACCGATTGTTACTAAACTAGTATCAGATGCACGTCGAGATGAAATTTTACAGCGCGTACGAGAGTCTTGTGCAGAAGGTCATCAAGCCTACTGGGTGTGTCCGCTGATTGAGGAATCTGAAGCTTTGCAGTTAGCAACGGCAAATGACACTTACGTATTAATGCAGAACGAATTTCCAGAGTTAAAAATAGGATTAGTGCACGGTCGCATGAAGGCGGCAGAGAAACAATCTGTAATGGCAGCGTTTAGTGCGGGAGATTTGCAACTGCTGGTGGCGACAACGGTGATAGAAGTAGGCGTAGATGTGCCTAATGCTAGTTTAATGGTGATAGAGCACGCAGAACGTATGGGTTTGAGTCAGTTACATCAGTTGCGTGGTCGCGTCGGTCGTGGGGCCGCAAAAAGCACCTGTATCTTACTTTATCAAAACAAGTTATCTGAAACTGCACGTGCACGCTTGAAAGTAATTTATGAAACTAACGATGGTTTTGCTATTGCTCAGGCAGATCTTAATTTACGTGGACCAGGCGAATTCTTAGGTGTACGCCAAAGTGGTGTGCCAATGTTAAAAATTGCTGATTTGAATAGAGATGTAGAGCTGCTAGAAGCTGCTAGAGCAATAGCTGAAAAGCTACTAAAAGAGTATCCAGCAGAGGTAGAACAGCATTTGGATAGATGGATGGTAGGCGCCAGTCAATTAGTGAAGGTTTAATGTAATTATTTAAGCATTACATAATCTAAAGGCAAGTACCTTACTATATCAGTCGTTGTTAAATAAAGCGGCGCATCTTAAATTGCTCCGTTTATGTGGCATAATTTTTTACGTGAAAAATTCTTCTTCAAATTACCACCATTCAAAGCACATAAATCGGGCTAATTGGTTAAACAAACCGATGATGAGTGGTGGGTATTATCATTGGCTCGTAGATAAAGGTTCTTTGACAGCGCGGTTAAAGCAAAAATTCTCTGATTTTTTAGTAAAGCCTGTGCAATTGATTTACGCAAAACCTTTTTTGGATGAAGCCGCACCATTAACAATTTCAGTGCGTAAAAATGCACTGATTCGAGAAGTCATGTTGATGGGTGATAAACAAGAACTGGTGTTTGCGCATAGCGTATTGCCACGCAGTAGCTTGCGTGGTGAATGGGTGGGTTTGAGTCGATTGGGTAATCGACCTTTAGGCGCCACCTTATTTGCTAATCCGCAAGTGAAGCGAACACCTTTAACTTATAAAAAGTTATATCCTCACCATGTGTTGTATCAGCATGCAACTAGTAGTATGAATGTCAGACATCCTTACTTATGGGCACGGCGTTCGGTATTTACTTTGAATTGCGCTAACATTATGGTTACTGAGGTATTTTTACCTCAGCTACTTGCGACATAATTTAAGTTTCTACATGCTTACACAAAAAATCATTCAAAAATTAGATGCATATGAGCGTTTAATGCGTTTAGATAAGCCTATCGGTATTTTATTGTTAATGTGGCCAACATTATGGGCCCTGCTGATTGCCGGCCAAGGTAAACCTGATTGGATTGTGGTGTTGATATTTGCCACGGGCACTGTATTAATGCGCAGCGCAGGTTGTGTGATGAATGATATTGCTGATAGTGAATATGATGGCTTGGTGGAACGTACGCAGCATCGGCCATTGGTCAATAATGAAGTAAGTAAGAAAGAGGCTTATATTTTGGCTATTGGCTTAAGTTTAGTCGCGTTTGCTCTGGTGTGTATGCTCAATACATTAACAATCAAATTGTCGGTAGTTGCTATGTTGCTTGCTGCTAGCTATCCATTTACCAAGCGTTTTTTATCTATCCCGCAAGCTTATTTGGGAATTGCATTTGGCTGGAGTATTCCAATGGCATTTTCTGCCATACTGGGCAATATTCCAGCTATTGCTTGGGTGTTATTGATGGCAAATATATTTTGGGCAATTGCTTATGATACTGAGTACGCCATGGTCGATCGTGAAGATGATTTGAAAATTGGGATTAAATCATCAGCAATTACGTTTGGTCGTTTTGATGTTTTTGCAGTGATGATTTCATATGCGGTAACACTATTATTGCTAGTAGTTGTCGGCAAATGGCTGCTGCTAAGCACAGCCTATTATCTAGGTTTAGTGCTTGCTACAGGTTTTGCGGGGTATCATTACTTTTTGATTAGAGCTCGCGAAAAATGCAAGTGCTTCAAGGCATTTTTACATAACAATTGGTTTGGGTTATCTGTATTCGCTGGTCTGTCTAGCCATTATCTAATGGCATAATAAGATTATTATTGATCAGATTTTGGCTTTATATCTGACAAATCCCACTCGATATCATTTAGTTCGTTTTTCTTTTTAGGGCTGCTTGCTGCTTGAGTTTTCGCCTTACTTTTTAAAGCCTTTGGTGAGGTCGCTGAATCAGCATTTTGATCAAATTCAAGAGCCTGCACTTGCATTTCTGGAGATGCTGTTATTTCAATTTCTTCTGCTGGGGCAGTGAAGTTTATTTCTTCCGCTTCAAATGAATCATCAACCTCTAGTGCTGGGCTGTCGTATTCTGGGAGATTGAAGTCTATTGTTTCCAGTGCGTTATCTTCAGTAGATATTGCCTCGGTCGTATCAAATTCAATGATATTTTGTTTACTGATAGGTGAAGTTTCTATGTCATCTACAGACTCATGGTCAGTAAGCAATGTTTCAGTTGTAGGGCTCTCAGCATCTAATTTAACTAAAGGTGAAGGCTGCATGAAAGTGCCCTGAGCCATTGGAGACGTATCTAAGTATTTAGCAATCATTTTTAAGAAGAATAAGTCGTCAAAAGCACCCTGCTCGATGCCCCCTCTAGGTTGTGAGCGCTTGTTGTAGATAATGTCATTTAAAACCCCAGTGGCATGTTGTGAACCCCATGCGCCTTCTATGCGAGTGATGATATGTGGATAATCTTCAATCGATGCGACATGTTGTTCAGAGTTATCACCAAATTTTGCGGCCTTGATGTTGAAGTATTTATTACATTCCACTACAGCTTCATCATAATTTGTTTCAGAACTTTCTTTGGCTAAAAGATTGAGTAACTTAAGCCAGATTTCAGGCGATTCTGCAGGGGCTTCACTTAAATGATTTTGTAAAAGTTGGATAGCAAGCGTGGGGCGTCCATGCTCAATAAACACATTTGCCTCATCAAGCACACTCTCGTGATCAAGTATTTCAAACGAGGTTACTGATTTAGCGCTATTGGAAATTGAGCCCTGGTCTAATTGCTCATCAAAATCGTCTGTTGAAGGATTGGCTTCAAAGTTAAGGTCGGCAGGTTTAGAGGTGTCTCTGGGTGGATTAATCCCCGCTTCTGCATCAAACCATTCAGCAATTTCATTATTTGAGTGCTTAGTCAAAACTTTTCGGCGTAGCCATTCAATACCAGCTAAAGCGGCAATAACGGCCAGCGCAATCAGCAACATTTTCGGCCAGTTAGTAGCATCATTTTCTTCTTTTGCTTTGGCCGCATCAGCGACCAATTGCATGTTGCGTTTTTGTAAACTTGTAATTTGTTTTTCTAAGTGCGACAAACGATTGGTCATCACGGTCACCTCATCCGAGGCGTCTATAGTACTTGGTGAAGCGGCAACAGGCGGTGGTCTTGTAAAGTCAATTTCTGTGGCTAGTCGCAGAGATAAGCCTGCCTTGTCGTTGGGACTATTAGAGCTTCCGCCTGAAATTACTAAAAAAGGTTTGTCAGACGATGGCGCCTGGATTGGGTGATTTTTGTTCTCTACTGCAGGGTTGGAGTTAGGTTTTACCTTAAAAGTTTGTTTTCCCGTATAAGTGGAATTCAATTTCTCTTCAACTGAAGAGTTATCGTTAGTTTTTTTCTTTTTATAGGTTTTTTTGAATGTCAATTTGTCCGACGCTAATCCGTCGGTCTTTTCAGCTACTAACGATGAAGATTTTTTGTTCACAGTCAGGTGGACTTCTTTTTTAGAAGAATCTGTATTGTCAGCCTTACTATAAGCTTCATCGTCTATCGAGATTTTTTCAATGATTTTGAATGGTGACGGGTCTAGCAACAAAACATAATCGTGGTTTACATTAGGGTCACATTGAAAAGCAAGACGTAGATTGATGATGGGTTCTGTCACAATGTCATTGGTGGTAATAATCAGCTGATGTCCAGTATTGTTGGACTGAAGTGTGATATTTGTTTTTTTGAATGCAGGAGTATCGCTAATGTCGATAGCAGAAAAGCAGTTGGAGTCTGTTGGCAGCTCAATGTCGGTGACAATGACTTTAACCAAAAGCTTCTCACCTAAATGAGATTTTAGTTCTACGTCACCTAAACCTACAGCCATGCTAAGGTTTGAGTAAATAAACAACAATAAAAGTGTAAAAAATCTCAAGGTGATGATAGTTCTTAAAGTTAACGTGGGTAAGTTAAATTTTATGCTGAAAATTATCTTAGGCAATCCTTAGATATATATTATTCACATCGTAGCATAACCCAGTTAAAACTATACAATTATGCTTGTTTCTTAAAGCGGAATGAGATGTATTCTTTGATTAACATTATTATGCATAATTATCTGTGTAATAATGTACGCAACGACATCAGATTTACTGAATGAAGTTTCTAAATTCAGTGAATTTAAATAATTCATGAATATGCTGAACATAATGTTTGACAAAGAGCCCTTCTTCAGCATAAAATCCGCCTCTTAATTTTTTTAGCTCATAGTATTGATAAGACAATGAAAACCTTCTCAGCAAAATCACATGAAGTGAAGCGCGATTGGTTTGTGGTAGATGCCACAGACTTAGTGCTAGGCCGTTTAGCCAGTGCAGTTGCACACCGTTTACGTGGTAAACATAAAACTATTTATACGCCTCACGTTGATACAGGCGATTATATTGTCGTGATTAACGCAGACAAATTAAAAGTTACTGGTAACAAAGCTGATGGTAAGCTTTACCATAGCCATTCTGGTTATCCAGGTGGAATTAGTACAACCACTTTTGCAAAAATGCAAGACCGTTTTCCAGGCCGTGCTTTAGAAAAAGCAGTTAAAGGCATGCTACCTAAAGGACCTTTAGGTTACGCAATGATTAAAAAAATGAAGGTTTATGCAGGCGGTACGCATGAACACGCGGCACAACAACCGCAAGAATTGAAAATCTAAGGGTATAAAGATGATCGGTAAATATAATTATGGTACAGGCCGCCGCAAAAGCTCAGTAGCGCGCGTGTTTTTGAAAACAGGTAAAGGCAATATCGTTGTTAATGATAAGCCTGTTGATGAATATTTTTCACGTGTTACTGCACGTATGATTTTACGTCAACCACTTGAGTTGACTAACAATCTTGCTAGTTTTGATATTATGGTTAACGTCATTGGTGGCGGTGAATCTGGTCAAGCTGGTGCGGTGCGTCATGGTATTACACGTGCCTTGATTGACTTTGATGCAAACTTGAAAAGTGCGTTATCACAAGCGGGTTTTGTAACACGTGATGCACGTGAAGTTGAGCGTAAAAAAGTTGGTTTCCGTAAAGCGCGTCGTCGTAAACAATTCTCTAAACGTTAATGCTTCATATGCTTATGTTTGGCGGTTGAGGAACGAAAAGGTCGCTAACGCGGCCTTTTTTATTTTAGCCACAATGTTAATCTGTAAAATTTGTTATGCTATGTTTGTTATGATGATGTAATGAGCGATGAAAAATTGACTAATAAAAAACTAAAAGTAGGTATTGTAGGTGGCACGGGATACACGGGCGTTGAACTGCTACGTCTATTGAGTATTCACCCAAACGTCGCGTTAACTGCCATTACTTCAAGGGGTGAAGCAGGATTGCCTGTGGCAGATATGTTTCCAAGTTTACGCGGCTATGTAGATTTAGTATTTACTGACCCAGCAAAAGCAAACCTGAGTGAATGTGACGTGGTGTTTTTTGCTACGCCTAACGGTATCGCTATGCAGCAAACACGTGAATTGCTCAGTAAAGGTGTTCGGGTGATTGATTTAGCGGCAGATTTTCGGATTAAAGATATTCCAACTTGGGAAAAATGGTATGCCATGAAGCATGCGTGCCCAGAGCTGGTAGCACAGGCGGTCTATGGTTTGCCAGAAATGAACCGTGCGGCGATAAAAACAGCTCAGCTAGTCGCAAACCCAGGCTGCTATCCTACTGCTGTGCAATTAGGGTTTATGCCATTACTAAATGCTGGAGTAGTTGATACTGGTTATTTAATTGCCGATGCTAAATCAGGCGTTAGCGGTGCCGGCCGGAAAGCTGAAGTTCACAGTTTGTTCGCTGAATCTTCAGATAATTTTAAGGCTTATGGTGTAGCTGGTCATCGGCATTTGCCAGAAATTAGCCAAGGGTTAACTAATATAGCTAATGTTAAAGTGGGCTTCACTTTTGTACCGCATTTAACGCCCCTAATTCGTGGTATTCATGCTACTTTATATGCAAAGTTAACTAAACCTACGGATTTGCAAGCTTTGTTTGAAGATTGCTATGCTAATGAGCGATTTGTAGATGTGTTGCCAAAAGGTACTCATCCAGAAACGCGGTCTGTGCGCGGGTCTAATATTTGTCGCATTGCAGTACACCAACCACAAGATAGCGATATAGTTGTCATACTGTCTGTCATTGATAACTTGGTTAAAGGTGCGGCAGGCCAGGCTGTGCAAAATATGAATATTATGTTCGATTTAGCTGAAAATACAGGGCTCGAAGTTGTTCCACTATTACCATAAGTTTTATGGGAAAAAACAATGAAGCCAGTAAGAAGAAGAATTCGTAGGCATTTTGGTTTAACAGCAAAGCAAGTGGCTGTAAGGTCTCAGAGGCCATGGTATTTTCAGTGGGGAGTTGCTGGATTATTTGTTGCTGCAGGCTACTTTATTGCCTACTGGCAATTTTCAGATAGTGAAAATTTGGGTGAGAAATTAAAGCAAACTACATTAGAGAATCAAAGCTTACAAACGAAGATAATCCAAGTTGAACGCCAGCTCCAAGTTGAACAAGCAGCGCAAAAGAATCTTGATAAAGACCTAAATCTTGTGCAAGATGAAAATATAAAAATTAAAGAAGATTTATTATTTTATAAAAATATGCTGGGCAATAAAAAACAGTTTAAGTAAGCCATGTTTATTAAATAAGAATTCACGCTAACAATCCAGATTAGGAATCAATATGTTTTTTAAGAAAAGTAATAGAGTGCAAAATAGCATTGATACACTTGTTGGCGTAGATACGCGCATAAATGGGGATGTTCATTTTTCAGGCGGTTTGCGTGTGGATGGTTCGATTTGCGGTAATGTAACTGAACCAAATGCAAGTCCAAGTACACTAATTTTAAGTGAGAATGGATCTATTGAAGGCGCAGTGACGGCCTCTAAAATTGTAATTAACGGCAAAGTGGTTGGTGCAGTAAAGGCTGGCCAATTTATTGAGCTGCAATCTAAGGCGCACATTACAGGAGATGTGCATTACAAATCATTAGAAATGCATACAGGCGCTGTAATTGAAGGCAAGCTGGTTTTTTTGGGAGACAACCCGCAAGTGTTAGAGGGTGCTGATAATTAGGCGCTAGTTTAAACATCGATTGACCTTGCCAAAACGCTGTAGCATAATGATTTTATTGAGAAATTTAGGAGTAACATAATGAACGCTGTAACTGAGATACAAAATGCTGATATAGAAGTTATGCCAGCGCCGTTGGTTTTTACTGATAATGCCGCGAAAAAAGTGAAAGAGCTGATTGAAGAGGAAGGTTCGCCGGATCTTAAGCTTCGAGTATTTGTTAGTGGTGGAGGATGTTCAGGTTTTCAGTATGGTTTTACGTTTGAAGAAGAAGTAAATGATGACGATACGCAAGTGCAAAAAGACAGCGTAACCTTACTGATTGACCCGATGAGCTTGCAGTATTTGATGGGCGCTGAGATTGATTATCAAGATAGTTTGCAAGGTTCACAATTTGTAATACGCAATCCACAAGCGACTACAACCTGTGGTTGCGGTTCTTCTTTTTCAGTTTAAGTGAACTAGATATAAAAAAGCCAAGCGATTCGCTTGGCTTTTTTGTTTTATAAATATAGCTTTTAGCGTTTATCAATAGGCACTAAATCTCTTCTGACGGATCCTGTATATAATTGCCTTGGGCGTCCGATTCTATGTTCCTCATCTGAAATCATTTCAGACCATTGCGCAATCCAGCCAGCAGTTCTGGCCATTGCAAAAATAGCAGTGAACATCGAATTGGGAATTCCCATCGCACGCATGACAATGCCGCTATAGAAATCGACATTAGGGTAAAGTTTTCGTGAAACAAAATACTCGTCTTCAAGCGCTATTTTTTCAAGTTCCATTGCCAGTTTAAACATGGGGTCGTTATTCAAACCGAGCTCCTCTAGCACCTCATGACAAGTAGTCCGCATAATTTTTGCGCGTGGATCCATATTGCGATATATGCGGTGACCAAAACCCATGAGTCGGAAAGTATCATTTTTGTCTTTGGCACGTTTAATAAATTCACCAATACGTGAAACATCGCCGATTTCTTCTAACATTGTCAGTGTAGCTTCATTCGCACCACCGTGTGCAGGGCCCCAAAGTGATGCAATGCCAGCTGAAATGCAAGCAAATGGGTTGGCGCCACTAGAGCCTACTAGACGAACAGTACTGGTTGAAGCATTTTGTTCATGATCTGCATGTAAAATTAAAATACGCTCAAATGCTTTGGACAATACTGGGTTAGGTTCGTATTTCTCACATGGCGTAGCAAACATCATGTGCATGAAGTTTTCAGCATAATTGAGGTGATTTTGTGGGTACATAAAAGGCTGACCCAAATTATATTTGTAACTCCATGCTGCAATCGTAGGCACTTTTGCGAGCAATCGATGTGCAGAAATTTCACGATGTTTTGCATCACGAATGTCCATCGAATCAAAATAAAATGCTGAAAGTGAGCCTACAACCCCCACCATGACGGCCATAGGGTGGGCATCACGTCTAAATCCGCGAAATATATTATTAAGCTGGTCGTGTAGCATCGTACTACCGTTAATGGTATTGGTGAATTGTTGTTTTTGTTCGGCATTAGGAAGCTCGCCATGTAAAAGCAAATAAGATACTTCCATGAAATTACAATGTTCCGCTAACTGCTCAATAGGATAGCCACGGTAATAGAGTAAGCCTTTTTCACCATCAATAAAGGTAATGTTAGAGTTACATGCCGCGGTAGACAAAAAGCCGGGGTCGTAAGTAAAAATGCCATGCTTACCTAGGTTGCGTATATCAATGACGTCATTACCTAGACTGCCAGAGAATATTGGTAATTCAATAGGTGTCGCACCATTGTCAAAAGTAATCGTAGCTTTGGTTGGTTTATTCATTTCAGTGAGTCTTGATGGATAGTCTTGATTGAGAACAATTATACTTTAAGGAAACGCTTATATGCATAATGATAAGTGCTTAGTTTTAGCGATTTATGTGATTGATTAGACCTTAATGCTGGTAAATGGCACCTAATATTCTTGCGCCCTCCGCACCAGTCACTTCTGCTATATTAGCTGTTTTTTTAAGGATACATTGTTTGGCGAGCCATGCGAACGCGATCGCTTCTACCCAATCAACGCCAATGCCAAGACTTTCAGTACTGTCACACTTTGTGTCACCTAGTAAAGTTTGCAGATGGTGTATGAGTAAACTGTTATGTGCCCCACCACCACACACATACACCTCGTCAAACGGACTGCAATGTTGTCTTAGTGCATTGTAAATGGAGTGTGCTGTAAGTGCGACTAAGGTATGCGCAACATCTTGGGGGCGGAATGTAGAATCTTTTGGCACTTTTTGTTGCAACCACGCTTCATTAAATAAATCACGCCCAGTGCTTTTTGGAGGGGGCAAGGAAAAATAAGGCTCCGTTAGCATTTTAGATAGGAGCGATGCTACTACTTGCCCTGTGCTTGCCCAGTCACCATTTGCATCATAGCTTAAGTTTTTATGATGCTTGATCCAAGCGTCTATTAGCATATTGCCCGGACCAGAATCAAAACCGTATACGCGACCTGCTTGGCTTAAATCATTGGGTTCAGTGCCACCAAGGTAAGTAATGTTAGCGATGCCACCAATATTGATGATTGCTCTATTTATTTGCTTGTCAGCAAATACTGCTTGATGGAATGCCGGCACTAGTGGCGCACCTTGGCCACCTGCGGCAATGTCGCGACTTCTGAAGTCGGAGACTACGGTAATGCCAGTCAGCTCACTTAATAAGGCGGCATTGCCGATTTGCAAGGTGAAGCCTATACCATCTTTAAAACCTGGTCTATGTCTTATAGTTTGACCGTGACAGCCGATAGCTACAATTTTTTTGGGTGATAATTGAGCCTCAAAAAGTAATTGATTAACTGCTTCTGCATATATTTTTGCTAGCGCATTACTGATGATGGCAGTAGCTTCTAGTTCATTTTCTGTAGGGTGTTGTAACGCTAGAATTTCTGATAGCAAGCCAGAGGGGTATGCTAAAAAAAAGGTGTGTAATACCTGCGGTTGTTGTGTATCAAATTCGACTAACGCAACATCTACGCCATCAAGGCTAGTGCCAGACATTATTCCGATATAAAGAGCGCTAGTCATGCGTATCAATAATATTGATAAGGATTAAAGTTAATCTAAGGCAGCAATATTGCTAGTGCCTAGTAGCTTAAGCTGAGCAATTGATAGGTTGCTTATCGCATCGAAGGCTGGTTTATTTTCCATCGCAATTGGGTTGGCTTTAGGTAAAGAGACCGTCATAGGATCACGATGCTGCCCTTTTACTAAGAACTCATAGTGCAGATGAGGTCCTGTGCTTAAGCCTGTCATGCCGACAAATCCAATAATATCGCCTTGTGTAATCTTTTTGCCGCGGCGCAGCCCATCTGCAAAGCGTGACAAATGCCCATATACCGTAGTAATGCCGTTATCGTGCTTAAGTACAATCACATTACCATAGCCCCCTTTTTGACCTACAAAATCAACCGTAGCATCTCCAGAAGCTCTAATACGAGTACCAATAGGCGCAGCCATGTCGGTACCTTGATGGGCTTTCATATGTTGTAAGATGGGGTGAAAACGGGCCAGGCTGAAACCTGAACTAACGCGCGTGAATTCAAGTGGAGAGCGCAAAAATGACTTATGCAAGCTTTTGCCTTCAGGTGTGTAGTAAAGCATTTGTCCAAAGGCGTCTCTGTAACCAATCGCTTGAAAAGTTTTGCCATTGTTAACGAACTCAGCAGCCAACACATCACCTGTTTTTACTAATTCACCTTGATCGTAGCTGCCCTCATAAATTACGTTAAAGTGGTCGCCGTGGCGTAAATCTGAATTGAAATCAATTTCACTTTCAAACATTTCGGCTACCTGAATAGCAATGTCGTCAGGAATGTTGGCGTCATCAGTAGCGCCAAACAATGAACTTTTGATAATAGCTGACTTTAATATGGGGCGATTTTCAAGTTTGTGCAACACTTTGCTAGCACTATAGCCAGAGCTGGATTGTTCGACGTTAATAAAAAGATCAGTATCTAATTGATATGCTAGAGCAATCAAATTGCCATCGCTATCAGTTTGTGCTTCGATGGTATGTCCAGGTTTTAATGAAGCAGCTATTTCATTAGCCATGACATCCTTACGAATAAAGTCAATTGCATCCTGATTATGAATATTTAAGCGAGATAGTAAGTTGTTTAAGGTGTCATCACGGCGGATATGCTCTTTATTCCAAAAATGTTGTACAGCAACATTGGCAAGTGTGTTTTGAGTATTATCCAGAGCGATTTCTTCTACTTGAGTCACGGTAGCGATATTGCCTACTATGGCTTGTGGCGCTAAACCAAAAGCGGTATAAATGCCGAATAAAGGTAAGCAAGAAACAGCTAAAATCCAGCGTAATTTAAGCTTGCGCTCAGCTTTGTCATCGATTTGCGCTAAAATAGAAACTTGCTCAGAAGTTGGCGTTATATTTTCTTTAGCAAAATAATTAAATGTAGCGTTATGTTGATTAGGCTCGTTACTATCCACGGGCTGACCTTTATTGAAAGTGTAGTGCGATCGTGGATATTAACAGAAAACTCAATTAGAACAACCCAATGAACATTGGCTATCAATGTTTTCGGTAATGATTAAGGATAAAAATACGTGAATATCGACATCAATCAACAGCTCGCAATTATTAAGCGCGGCGCAGATGAGCTTTTAATTGAAGCAGAATTGGTAGAAAAGTTAAAAAAATCGGTGCCACTTAGAATTAAAGCGGGTTTTGACCCAACAGCACCAGATTTGCATTTAGGCCACACCGTTTTAATTAATAAGCTGCGTCAGTTTCAAGAGCTCGGGCATCATGTATTGTTTTTGATAGGCGACTTCACTGGCATGATTGGTGATCCAACCGGCAAAAGCACTACACGCCCGCCATTAACGGCAGACCAGGTGGCAGAAAACGCGAAGTCTTATACTGCTCAAGTATTCAAAATACTAAAGCCTGAGCAAACGGAAGTCGTATTCAATTCAAAATGGCTGAATGAGCTAGGTGCAGCTGGTATGTTAAAGCTCGCCGCCAGCCACACGGTTGCTCGTATGCTGGAGCGGGATGATTTTTCTAAGCGCTACAAGTCAAACCAACCGATTGCGATTCATGAATTTCTATACCCGCTATTACAGGGCTACGATTCGGTTGCTTTAAAAGCAGACGTTGAGTTGGGAGGCACTGATCAAAAATTTAATCTATTGATGGGCCGTGAGTTACAAAAACAAGCGGGGATGTCACAACAATGCGTACTTACTATGCCTCTACTTGAAGGCTTGGATGGCGTCAATAAGATGTCTAAGTCATTGGGTAATTACATTGGTATCGCCGAAGCGCCAGAAGTGATTTTTGCAAAAATTATGTCAATTTCGGATGAATTGATGTGGCGTTATATAGAGTTACTATCATTTGAATCATTAGAAACTGTTGCCAAGTGGAAAGCGGACGTGGCGGTAGGTAGCAACCCACGTGATACTAAAATAGGTTTCGCGCAAGAGATTGTAGCGCGCTTTCATAGTCAAGCCGATGCAGAAAAAGCGCTAGCAGACTTCCAAACTAGAGCTAAAGGCGGCATTCCCGATGATGTGCCTGAACTGAGCATCGAGATTGAATCTGAGAGTATTGGAATTGCGCAGTTACTTAAACTTGCGGGCTTAGTAGAAAGCACCTCGGAAGCTTATCGCGCCATTGAGCAAGGTGGAGTTAAGTTAGATAGTGAAAAAGTGAGTGATAAAAATTTACAATTAAATAAAGGGGTGACTGTGGTCGCTCAGGTAGGAAAACGTAAGTTCGCAAATGTAACAGTTTTGTAACACTACAATTTAGTGCTTGACCAAATTGGCAGGCTCTGTAAAATGCGCGCCTTCGTTAGCTAATTTGTTAATTAAAAGTAGCGAAGCGTAGTAGAAAAATAAGGTAATAAAAGCGTAATAATTTACACAATCAATAATAAATGAGAAACATTTCAAATTTATGATTGACGAGCCATAAAAGCTCTGTATAATGCGCACCTCGTTAACGCAAAGCGCTAGCGAATGACTGTAAGAAACGATGTTTTTTCGGTCCCTGTTCTTTAACAATTTAACAACTGATAAGTGTGGGTGCTTGTGGAAGAGGCAAGCTGGTTTAGACGCAATTAACTTATTGCATGGTGAGGTTAAACTTACTGTGTAATTT
>CAILFU010000217.1 GCA_903833595.1 uncultured Pseudomonadota bacterium | reverse complement strand
CTGTAATCATCATGCGCATCTTCAAATTTTTTGATGCGACTTTCTATGCCCAGTCCAGCGGTCACAGCGAACATACCAATATAGTCAGGCACTACATCTTTAGGGGCAATGAAGTCCGCCAAACACTGGTTGGGGCGTGCTACACCATCAATCACTGGTTTTACCGTTTGCTGGCGTAGGCCATAATAGGTAAATGCCACTTGCTTACGGGTTTCATCGGTGTAAATTTCAATATCATCGTCATTAACTGTATTGGCTGGCAACAGCGCAATCACACCACTGGCAGTCAGCCAGCGACCCTCAATGATTTTTTTCAGCATGGCTTGCGCCTCACCAAAGAGTTTGGTAGCGGTTTCACCCACCACTTTGTCACTTAAAATGGCAGGGTAGAAACCAGCTAAATCCCATGTTTGGAAGAACGGTGTCCAATCTATGTATTGGGCAATGATGCTTAAATCAGCATTTTTAATCTCTCGGCGGCCAATAAATTTAGGTTTTACCGGCGCATTGTTACCCGTAAAAGCTAGCTTAGCTTTATTAGCGCGCGCTTCCTTAATGGTCAACATCGGCGTGCCTTTTTTATTGGCATGCTGATTTCGGGCTTTTTCATAATCAGCGGCGACTTCATCAATATAAGCGGCGCGCGTTTCTAAAGTAAGTAGCGACTGCATCACAGATACTGACCGTGAAGCATCGGCCACATAAATAATGGGGCCATCATAATGTGGCGCAATTTTTACGGCGGTATGCGCACGCGAAGTGGTGGCACCGCCGATGAGTAAAGGCATTTTTAAGGCTTTAAAATAAGGATCTCGCTGCATTTCTTTGGCGATATGCGTCATTTCTTCTAGCGAGGGTGTAATGAGCCCTGATAAGCCAATAATGTCTGCATTTTCAGCTTTTGCCATGGCTAAAATTTCAGCCGCGGGCACCATTACGCCCATATTCACTACTTCAAAGTTATTACACTGCAACACGACCGATACGATATTTTTACCAATGTCATGCACGTCACCCTTAACGGTAGCAATGACCATTTTACCTTTAGGCTTAGCAACAATACCGGTACGTTTTTCATCGGCGGCTTTTTCTGCTTCAATATAAGGAATTAAGTGTGCGACGGCTTGTTTCATCACCCGTGCTGATTTAACCACTTGAGGTAAGAACATCTTGCCTTGACCAAATAGGTCACCGACGATATTCATGCCAGCCATCAGCGGCCCTTCAATCACATGAATAGGCCTGCCACCATTTTTTCCAATCGCCGCGCGGGCCTCTTCGGTGTCGATGACAATAAACTCAGTAATACCATGCACCATGGCATGGCTTAAGCGTTTCTCAACTGGGGTGGGGGCATCAAGAGTGCCCCGCCACTCTAAGGTAGCCGCTTCTTTTTTACCACCCGCAACTAGCGTGCCGGCAATTTCAATCATGCGCTCAGTAGCCGCCAAGGGATTATTCGCATCGATGATGCGATTTAAAACCACATTCTCAACACATTCTCTTAGCTCTGGCGCAAGATCATCATAAACACCCATCATGCCCGCATTCACAATCCCCATGGTCATGCCGGCTTTAATCGCATGGTATAAAAATACCGTGTGTATCGCCTCACGTGCCGGATCGTTGCCTCTAAAGCTAAAACTTACATTTGAAACACCGCCGGAAATTTTGGCGTGCGGTAAATGTTGTTTAATCCAGCGAGTGGCTTCAATAAAATCCACTGCATAGTTATTGTGTTCTTCAATACCCGTGGCAATAGCAAAAATATTGGGGTCAAAAATAATATCTTCCGCTGGGAAGTTGATCCCCACCAATAAATCATAAGCGCGTTTGCAAATTTCGGTTTTACGAGCAAAGGTATCTGCTTGGCCTTTTTCATCAAAGGCCATGACGATAACAGCCGCGCCATAGCGCTGGCAAAGTTTCGCTTGGCGTAAAAATTCAGCCTCACCTTCTTTCATAGAAATCGAAT
>CAILFU010000216.1 GCA_903833595.1 uncultured Pseudomonadota bacterium | reverse complement strand
GTGGTTTTAATGCTGAGGCATTGATGCGTGTTATTACGCAATTAGATGCGTCTCAATATCTAGGCTTTGTCTATGGTAGTGGTTTTGAAGCCCAGCCAAATTTGTTGGAAAAAATTGCCAATATCATTCCTTTGATTGGCAATACAGCAGCAAGTGTTAAGGCGGTCAAAACAGCCGCTAGTTTTTTTGGCGCACTCACGCTAAACAATATCCCTTATCCTATAACCTATCAGCAATTAACACTCGACTTGCCTGTGTGTTATTTACAAAAATTTCCGGGGGGTTGTGGTGGCACACATATCAATATAGGCCCCAATCAAAATACGCCGTTAGCGGTTAATTGTTATTATCAGCAATACATTGATGGGCGGTCAGTGTCATTATTGTTTCTTGCTGATACTAATAATATTGCCCCTATCGGGTTTAATGAGCAATGGCTAAACGCCACCACTACCATGTCATTTCGCTACGGGGGCGCGGTAAGCTACATTAAACTCAGTTTAACGCAGCAACAGCAGATGATTGATGCTGCTTTGATTTTGACGCAACAATTCTCATTGCGCGGACTCAATAGCTTAGATGTTATTGTGCGAGATGACATTGTTTATGTGTTAGAAATCAATCCTAGGTTAAGTGCTAGTTTTGATTTGTATGAAACTGATTTAGCTGAGATGAGTTTAATGGATTTGCATATTCAAGCATGCCTTGAGGGTAAGGCCTTGTCATCTATGGGTATTAAAAAATCGGGGCCAGTAAAAGTAAAATCTAAAGCACATGTTGTTATTTATGCTTTAGAAGACCTGGTCATTCCAGCTACATTTGTCTGGCCACATTGGGTGCTTGATTGCCCTTATTCGCAGGGGGAAAGCGGTGATATTAGATTATTAGCTGACCAACCTATTTGTAGTGTAGTGGCACAGGCGGATGATGCAAGCACGGCAAAGCAGATCGTGGATGCTAGAGTTAAAATAATAAACAATTTATTAGGTATAGGTTTGAAAAGTGAAGAGTATGTCACCCTCTGATTGTTCGGCAATGCATTTAAGCGTTAACCAATTAAGTGCGCCCTTACTAAAAAAATTAGTGCAACAAGCCGATGTTTTGCAGATTGGCATTGTTAAGCATGCGTCAGGTTGCACCATTATTGATGCAGGTATTCAACATACTGGTAGCGCGGAAGCGGGGCGCATGATTGCTGAAATTTGCATGGGTGGTTTGGGTGAGGTGCGATTGGAAACGGACACTCGTTTTCAACCGCCTTTTTCTAACTGGCCTAATGCAATAGCAGTGGCATCATTACAGCCTGTATTGGCTTGTTTGGCGAGTCAATATGCCGGATGGGCTTTGAGCCATGAAAAGTTTTTTTCTTTGGGTTCAGGCCCGGCACGCGCGTTGGCGCAACGTGAAGATTTATTTAATACACTTAAATACCAAGATGTGGCCGCTAGCACTTGCCTTGTGCTAGAAACAGATAAGATTCCGCCTATAGAGGTGATTAAAAAAATCGTACGTGATACTAAAATTTCCGCTGAAAATTTAACTATTATTTTAACGCCAACTACTAGTATTGCTGGCGTGGTTCAAATTGTCGGGCGAGTACTAGAAGTCGCTTTACATAAGGCACACACCTTACACTTCCCACTAGAATATATTGTTAGCGGTAGTGGCTTGGCTGTATTGCCGCCGGTAGCTAATGATTTTATGACAGCCATGGGCCGCACCAATGATGCGATTTTGTTTGGTGGATCTGTCAGCCTTAAGGTTAGGTGCGATGACGCTGCCGCGGCAGCTTTAGCCGCAAATCTGCCAAGTAGCGCCTCAAAGGACTATGGAAAAACCTTTGCCGAAGTATTTAAAGCGGCAAATATGGATTTTTATAAAATCGACCCTTTACTGTTTTCCCCAGCAAAAGTGACTATCACCAATGTTGAAACGGGACATGTATTTGAAGGTGGGCAATTGAATGTGGATTTACTGAAACAATCTTTTTCTGATTAATTTCCAGGCATATTTTTTTGAAAATCCCTATCTTTACTGATGATGCCGGATGGCATGGCGAGCAGCTGAAACAAGCTTTTGCCAAGCGAGGCGTTGATGCAATATTTGTTTCATTGCGAGAATGCGTGATTGATTTGTCTAAGGATAGGGCGCAAATTAATATTCCATTTTTTCTTACATTGCCCCCAGCTGTTTTTGTGCGCGGCGTTGCAGGCGGCACCTTGCAACAAGTGATTGCGCGTTTGAATATCTTGCATATGTTATCAATGCAGGGCGTTAAAATTTATAATGATGTGAAAGCGATTGAACGTACTGTGGATAAGGCTATGACAAGCTTTTTATTGCGTACGCATGGCATATCCACGCCAGCTACTTGGGTATGTGAATCTAGAGCTCAGGCCGAAAGCATTCGTCAGGCAGATCAAAACGAGATGCAACAATTAGTGGTAAAGCCACTTTTTGGTTCGCAAGGTTTGGGTGTGCGGAAACTGTCTAATAACGATGCTTTGCCTGTACCTATGCAGCAGTACGTTGATGGGGTATATTATTTTCAGGAATTGATTGAAACGCCCATGATTGAGGGTAAGGATACTTCACATGATTACCGAGTCTTTGTAATTCATGGCAAAGTGGTTGCTTCAATGAAAAGAATTGGCAATGGTTGGTTGAATAATCTTGCTGCGGGAGGGCGCGGTGAAGCTGTAAGTGTGAATGAAACAATGGCTAAATTAGCGCTAGACGCAGCTTTTGCGATTGATATTGATTATTGTGGTGTAGATATTATTCAAGCCGCGAGTGGCGAATATTACGTGCTGGAGGTCAATAGTATTCCAGCATGGAAAGGCTTGCAGAACGTGACAGAATTAAATATTGCACAGCTATTGGTTGATGATTTTTTGAGTAAGCTTTAAATTTCTCATGCGCATTAAAAAACTAACTGCAGAAGAAATCGCAAACGCATATCGAGGCGCTTGCATGGCTGAATTGCAAGCGATTAAGCCGGGCAATGTCCATATGTTTGCTGATGGACATGGTATGACTATTCATGATTTTATAAAAAGTGCAGATGTCACAACTGCCGTCATTGCTCAGCCTGATTTGACTGTGGGCGAGCGTATTTTACAGGCGGTGGTAGCCACACAAAATGCCGTAGGCATGAATACTAATTTGGGACTTATCTTACTAAGTGCGCCACTGATTCATGCTGCTTTAACCGCTGATGAGAATCAAAGTTTGCAGCAGAGTTTAGACTTCACTTTAAGTCAACTTACTGTCGATGATGGATTATTAACTGCACAGGCGATTATGTTAGCTAAGCCCGCCGGTTTAGGGCGGGTTGCTGAATTTGATGTGCATGATCAAGCTAAGACAAGCTTGTTGGCCATGATGCAATCAGCGCAAGATAGAGATCGTATTGCTTGGCAATATGCGCATGCTTTTTCTGATATTTTTGAATTCGGGATACCGCGCTATATCACTGCGATGAAGAAGTGGCAGGATCGCGCTAAAACGCAGAGTGATGCATGGGCTACTACCGCGCTGTATCTAGGTTTTTTAGCTCGTCAAATGGATAGTCATGTCGTTCGTAAGCACAGTGATTTTTGGGCTACAGAACTGATGCATGAAGCGCGAGCTATCGAAGTTGATTATTGGGCGACCGACAATCCAAAATTGATGCAAAAGAAATTGCTTGCTTGGGACACCTCGCTTAAAGAGCGAAATATCAACCCCGGAACCAGTGCAGATTTAACGGTCGCTTGTATACTAGCGAACTATTTGCAGTGATTAGGTGTTTTAAATCAGATTTATTTGCTGGATTAAAGGTGAATCAAGGCTAACGACAGTCAGTAACTTTTCAGATATAATATTGCACTAGATTTTGTATAAGACTTCAGCGCGCAAGTATTAAGCTAAAAATAGTTTGTTTAAGACCTATTTTTAGAGCGACATAAGCAAGTCAATTGGTAAGAAACTAAGATACTTTTAAGTTAATTTTCAGGAGGCAAGTAATGGCAAGTTTATTAGAGCAATTAAAGACCATGACCACAATCGTGGCGGATACGGGTGATGTTGAGGCGATTAAAGCGGTTAAGCCTGTAGATGCAACAACTAATCCATCATTAGTTTTAAAAGCAAGCCAATTACCACAATACGCGCCATTAATTGAAACTGCTATTGCTTATGCGAAAGCACAAGGCGGTACGAAAGCAGAACAAATTGACAGTGCTGCTGATAAATTAGCGGTATTAATTGGTGCTGAAATTACTAAAGAAGTGCCAGGTCGCATTTCAACTGAAGTGGATGCGCGCTTGTCTTTCAATTTAGAGGCAATGGTGGCTAAAGGTCGTAAATTAATCAAACTTTATGAAGAGTCTGGTATCAGCAAAGATCGCGTGTTGATTAAATTAGCTTCAACATGGGAAGGTATCAAAGCTGGTGAAATCTTAGAAAAAGAAGGCATCCAATGCAATCTGACATTATTGTTCGGTTTCGGCCAAGCGCGTGCATGTGCTGAAGCTGGCGTATTCTTAATTTCACCATTCGTTGGTCGTATCTTAGATTGGTACAAGGCTAAAAACCCAACAACAGAATACACACAAGAAACAGACCCAGGTGTTGTTTCAGTACGTGCAATCTATGCCTACTATAAAGAGCACGGCTACAAAACAGTGGTAATGGGCGCTTCATTCCGCAACACTGGCGAGTTGATTGCGCTTGCAGGTTGTGATCGCCTAACGGTCTCACCAAACTTATTGCAAGATTTGGCAGCAACAGAAGGCACTTTAGTACAAGTCATGAAAGACACAGGCGCAACTAAAAAAGCGCCGGCAAAAATGACTGAAGCTGAGTTCCGTTTCGAATTAAACCAAGATGCAATGGCAATTGAGAAATTGTCAGAAGGAATTCGCGGTTTTGTGGCTGATCAAAACAAACTAGAGGCGGCTTTAAGCGAAAAGCTATAATCGTTTTGCGATAAGTATTTTGTAATAAAAGTGTAATCAAGTAAGTTTAGAATTGACATATGTTTACTGGACATTTACTATAAGTGTCCAGTTTTTTGTAAGATAAGAATTGTAGTGTAAAAGCTTTCATTATCAGCATTTAGACTTAAAGGTTTCGATGTAGGTTCTGACTTGGTTTTATTACTAAAATAGCAATAAATCAGTAATATTCTAAAAATTATTAAACGGAGAAATACCATGGCATTAACCCAAATGGCTTTAGATTCATTAGACTTTGACGGAACAGTTGCATTAGCAACTTTAGTAGCTCCACACGTTGATATTCTTGAAATCGGTACACCATGCATTAAGCATAACGGTGTTAAATTACTTGAAGTTTTACGTGCTAAATTCCCAAACAACAAAATCTTAGTTGACTTAAAAACAATGGATGCTGGTTTCTACGAAGCTGAGCCATTCTACAAAGCTGGTGCAGATATCTGTACAGTTTTAGGTTGTGCTGACATCGGTACTATCAAAGGTGTAATTGATGTTGCAAACAAATACGGTAAAAAAGCACAAGTTGATTTGATCAACGTTGCTGATAAAGCTGCTAAAACTAAAGAAGTTGCTGCTGCTGGCGCGCACATCATTGGCGTTCACACAGGTTTAGATCAACAAGCTGCTGGTCAAACACCATTCGGCGATTTAGCTTTAGTTGCTGGCTTGAAATTAGGCGTTGAAATCTCTGTTGCTGGTGGTGTTAAAGCTGCTACAACTGCTCAAGTACGTGATGCTGGTGCTTCTATCATCGTTGCTGGTGCTGCTATCTACGGCGCTACTGATCCAGCTGCTTCTGCTGCTGAAATCACAGCTATTGCTCACGCTTAAGTTAAGCATTGGTTTTAATTAACCAACTTCAATAAGTTATTATTGAAATGAGTAATTAAAAATCCTGATTCAGTAATGAGTCAGGATTTTTTTATTAATGTCATGTAATTTACAAGTATGATTGAATAATTAAGGAAAACATCATGAGTCATCAAAAACTAATTTTAGACAGATTAACCACCATTTTGTCAGAAACAGACAGCAGTAATGGAGCAAAATTATTGAAACTGGTGGATGAAGCCGGCCGCATTTTTATTGGTGGTGCTGGCCGTTCATTGCTAGTTTCACGCTTTTTTGCCATGCGCCTAGTTCATGCTGGCTACAATGTAAGCATGATAGGTGAAGTTGTGACGCCAGCCATTAAAGCCGGTGATTTGTTGATCCTAGTTTCAGGTTCAGGCGGTACAGAAACTTTGTTGCCTTTTGTTAAAAAAGCAAACTCAGTAGGTGCTAAATTGGCAGTAGTTTCAATGAAAGCCAAATCTCCAATGGCAGAAGTGGCTGATTTGAACATCCAAATTGGTAATGACAATAGCTTCCCTCTCACAAAAGGTATGCCTATGGGTTCGCAATTTGAATTATCAGCACTGGTCTTTTTAGAGGCGTTAATTGCGGATAATATCTTCGCAAAGGGTTTAACTGAAGAAGGTATGCGTGCTATCCATGCTAATTTGGAATAATGTAAATTAGTCTGATTTAAGTTTGATCTTTAAAAAAGCTCGCTTAGGCGAGCTTTTTTTATTAGGCGAATTTTTCTAAGGCTTCACTTGATATTTGCTGGTGATGTAAAGCGGTCGCTACTAAGGCACCGCATAGGCCCATTTCTTTAAGCATGATTAAATCGGCTATATCTCTAATGCCGCCTGCTGCATAGACATTAAAATGCTTAGCACGATTGATTACTTCTGTTAATAACGCTTGATTAACACCTTGGTTAGTTCCTACATTTGCCAATGACATGACAATCACATCTCGCGGCCAATAATTAGTATTAGCCAGTAATTCTATGGGCCCTTGGTAGCCATGAGGCATAAAATCTAGTGATAATATAAAATTTTGTAGGTGATGCTGAAGTGCAGCATAATCGCTAATAAGGGTAAAATTCTCGCTCCCTATCACTAGTCGAATATTAAGTGCTTGCCATAAGCGCAGCTCAGCTTGGTTGCTGATACCAGCATCTACCCAAACGACTAAATTAGGGAAGTGCTGGGTAATCGCTTCAATCACACTATAATTTGTACTGACACTGCCTGTTGTTTTTTGAATGGCATTTAAATCGGCGATATATAATTGAGTAAATGGGTGAAATGCGAGCATCGCAGTAACAACGGCTATCGGATCACTAGATGCGCTAAGCTGAGATTGTATTGCTTGGTAATGCTCCCTATCACCTTTTTTGGCATGCACCACGGCGCCATTTAATACATCAATTACTGGGATTATCTGCATCATTAAACAACTTCAGAAATTATTGGTATGTGAGTTTATCACTGGTGGTGGCCTTAGTGATGCGACATTGCCAGCGTCTCTTGTAAAAGAAGGCGCTGCCATGCGCGATGCTTTGTTAAATGACTTAGTTGAGCTCAAACAATATCAGGTTATCACCATGCATGATGCGCGGTTGGTGCCATCAGAAATTGCAAAAAAGAGCTTGGCTGTTGCACCTGGTG
>CAILFU010000215.1 GCA_903833595.1 uncultured Pseudomonadota bacterium | reverse complement strand
GACAATAATCGTATTGTAGATATAGTTGGCGATGCCAATTTAATTCATCAATTCGTCAATGTACGCATTACCGATGTCGCTAATCCAAAACGATTGCGTGGCGAAATTGTTAGTAGTTAACTTAAAGAAATAATATGGAAATTACCTTAAGCCCGGAAGACAATGTTCGTTTAGCTAATTTATGTGGCGCGCTCGATGAAAATATTAAGCAAATTGAAGATGCGTTAGAAGTAAAAATTGCCCGTAGAGGTGCCCATATGCGCTTTTCTGGCGACACACACAATATGCGCTTGGCGGTACAGTTACTGGAAAATTTTTATGTACGCGCCAAAAATCCTATTGGGTTAGATGAAATTCAATTGGGCTTGGTCGAAATTAATAAATTAAAACCAGAAGATATTGCAACATCTAACGCGCCGGTCCTGATGACGCGTCGAACAGAGTTGCATGGCCGCACGCCTAGGCAAATTGCTTATTTGCAGCAGATCCAAGATCACGACATTACATTTGGTATTGGTCCTGCAGGTACAGGTAAAACCTACTTGGCCGTAGCTAGTGCCGTAGATGCCATGAGCCGGGACCGAGTAAAACGTATTATATTGGTTCGTCCTGCGGTGGAAGCAGGCGAGAAATTAGGTTTTTTGCCTGGCGATTTAAATCAAAAGGTAGATCCTTATCTACGCCCTTTGTATGATGCACTTTATGATTTAGCTGGTTACGACACGGTGAATAAGATGTTTGAACGGGGTGCGATTGAGGTGGCGCCACTTGCCTATATGCGCGGTCGTACGCTTAATCAGAGTTTTATTATTTTAGATGAAGCACAAAATACCACACCAGAACAAATGAAAATGTTTTTGACACGTATTGGTTTTGGCACTAAAGCGGTCATTACTGGCGATGTGACCCAGATTGACTTGCAGCGGCATCAAAAAAGTGGTCTGATAGAAGCGCAAAAGGTATTAAAAGATATCAAAGGTATTGCCATGACACATTTTCTATCAGCGGATGTTGTGCGGCATCCATTGGTTCAGAAAATTGTTAATGCCTATGAAGATTATGAAAAAAATAGTGAGAAATAAGCGCTATTGATGAGAGGATGTAATAAATGACCCCCAATAAATTTAGTCGATTAATGCAGCGTGGCCTCGGCGTGGTTGAGCAGGCCGTATTAATTACCATCGCTATGGCAACTATTTTTGCCGTGTTTGAGGCGATTTTGCATATTTGGCAAGCGCGAGCAATTGCTGTGGGTGACTTGCTTTTGCTATTTTTGTATCTCGAAGTGATGTCGATGCTTAATCACTACCTTGGTTCTGGGAGTCTACCCGTTAGATATCCGCTGTATATTGGCATTATTGCTTTGGCGCGTTATTTGGTACTGGAAGTCGCGGAAATTGACGCATGGCAGATGCTCGCCCTTTCAGGGTCTATCTTTTTGATTGCTATCGCTATCTTGGTGATTCGTTTTGGGCATGTTCGTTTCCCTTATGTAGATTGCCCTACACAACAGTCAAAATAAGCAGTTGTATTAGATTTAGAATCATGACTTTACCAATATGCCTGTACTTAAATTAGCAGTTCAATATGCTTCAAGTGGTTTAAATTTGCCCAAGCAGGGCAAATTTAGAAAATGGACAAAAGCTACCATTCGCGTTGATACCGAGGTGACTATTCGTATTGTAGATGAGGCAGAAGGTCGCGAACTTAACAAAACGTATCGTGGCAAAGATTATGCAACGAATGTACTTACTTTCCCACTCACTGAAGAGACACATCTAATAGGGGACATCGTGATTTGCGCGCCTATCGTAGAGGTAGAAGCAATCGCACAAAATAAGTCGCTTGAAGCCCACTATGCTCATTTAACGGTACATGGTCTGCTACATCTACACGGGCATGATCACGAAATTGAAACTCAAGCTGAGCTGATGGAAGGTTTAGAGACTGCAATTATCACCAAATTAGGGTATGCTAATCCCTATCTCATTACATAGGACGCCTCTAATGGCTGCCGAGTCGGAAAAACCTAGCAACAAACCCAGTTTATTAGAACGTTTAAGCCACTTTTTATTGCGTGAGCCTGAAGATCGCGAGCAACTTGTAACCTTGTTACATGGTGCTTATGAAAATAGTTTGATGGATGCAGATTCACTTGCCATGATAGAAGGCGTTTTGCAAGTCAGTGAAATGCAAGTGCGTGACATCATGATTCCTCGCTCACAAATGGATGTCATCGACATCACAGACTCCCCTGAAAGTTTTATCCCCCACGTTATCGAAACCGCACACTCACGTTTTCCTGTAATTGAGGATGATAAGAATGATGTAATAGGTATCTTGCTCGCTAAAGATTTATTGCGCTACTACGCCGGCGAAGATTTCGAAGTGCGCGATATGTTGCGCCCTGCAGTGTTTATTCCAGAATCTAAACGATTGAATATCTTGCTCAAAGAGTTTCGTAGCAACCGAAATCATATTGCAATTGTGGTTGATGAATACGGTGGTGTGGCAGGTATGGTTACGATTGAGGATGTGCTCGAACAAATCGTCGGCGATATTGAAGATGAATATGATTACGACGAAGATGAAGATAATATCATTCAAAATGCAGATGGTAAGTATCGCGTAAAAGCGCTGACAGAAATCGCGGATTTTAATGAAATTATAGGCACCTCATTAAGCGATGAGGAATTTTCTACGATTGGCGGTTTAGTCGTGCATCAGTTTGGTCATTTACCAAAACGAGATGATGAAATTACTTTAAGTGGCTTGCGCTTCAAAGTATTACGCGCTGATAGTCGACGCTTGCACACTTTGCTTTTAGAAATTCTGCCTGATTCGACAGATTTAGCCTAGTGAATTCATCGGCGTGACCAACTTCAATAGGTTGTAGAAAACCTTCTATATATCATTTACACCTCTGTATACGGAACTAATTTTTAATTTAGGGGCTCTCAAAGCTTAAGTAAATTAAATAATGATTTTTTGATATTGGAGTATGCAATGAAATGTATCGCATTAATTGGCATTATTTTCACGCAACTACTACTCATGCAGACAGCTACTGCTGATGAAACAAAGATTGTCACTGAAATCCCAACGCTTGAAAGAGATTTTGTCAATGCAGTAAGCGGCTTTGATAAATCTAAAATTATTGCGCAGTTTGGAGAGCCTGCTAAATCAGATGACGTTAAAATTAAAGGGACTGGCAAAGTAGTCGCTTCTATTTGGCAGTATCACTATATCAATACTGCGCCTGATGGCGCTTATTATGAAACTACAGAGTTAGATTTTATCGATGATAAAGTCGTACAGGTCGTATTTATTAATAATGATGGTGCTGAAGGATCAGATAGCGGCCAAAAATTTGATGTACCAAACAAAAATCCCGAATTATAAGCCTAGTATTTATTGCTGTTTTGGTCGAAAATTAAAATAATAGAGGGCGCTATCACCCTCTATTATTAAAACTGGCAGCGTCTTATTTTCTTAAAGCATCTCGGATTTCACGTAACAATAAAATATCATCGGGCGTTGTGACGGGTTTAGTTTCTGCCTCTGCTTTTTTGAGTCTATTGACTTGTTTTACCATCATAAAAATTACAAAAGACAAAATAATGAAGTTCAGTACAATGGTAATAAAATTACCGTAAGCTAACATCGGCACGCCTGCAGTTTTAAGCGCAGCATAAGTACCTGCATTACCCGCAGGAATATTAGCTAAAGGCACAAACATATTACTGAAATCTAAGCCACCAATAATTTTACCGATTATAGGCATAATAATATCGCCAACTAATGAGTCTACAATTTTACCAAATGCCGCGCCAACGATGACGCCGACCGCTAGGTCCATCACATTGCCTTTAGAAATAAAATCTTTAAACTCTGATGCCATGCTCATAATATTTTCTCCATAAATTTAATCAGTTCTTGTGATGTGGTTAATTGCCCAGGGTATCGCAACACAAATATAGGGCCTGAATGTATGGGATGTCAACTTCCACAGTATTTTCTGGCTACAGTAGCTGTTATTTTTGTTATAAAACGTCGTATCAAGCTACAATTAAGCCCATGCGAACAATAACCAATCACAAATTCGGCAAGGCGCTTCTCTTGTTTATGCTTGGCGCAAGCTGCGTGTTAGGTTTTGCACCCTTTTACTTTTATCCAGCTAGCCTCTTATCACTGATTGGTTTATTTTATTTTTGGCAGCAAAATTACACCCCAAAACAGGCAGCCATTTCCGGATTTATTTACGGGTTAGGGCTATTTACCGCAGGCATTTATTGGATTTATATTAGCCTACATGACTTTGGTAACATGCCTAGTAGCATGGCATGCTTAGCCACTTTTTTGCTAAGTGCATTTATGGCTTTATTCCCAGCATTAGTCGGCGCGCTAAGTGTCAAAATTTCAAAAAGCAACCCTTTAAGATTGTTAATCGCGATTCCAATATTTTGGGCATTGGCTGACTGGACCCGTAGTTGGATTTTTACGGGATTCCCGTGGTTAACTATTGGATACAGCCAAGTACCTAATAGTCCTCTGGCTGGATACATCCCTATTTTTGGTGTGTATGGCGTTTCTATGTTAGCCACGCTTACAGCAAGTTTAATTGCTTATTGGATGATTCAAAAACCAGCTTCAGTCATTTGGCAGCGGAATATTCTTGGGTTATTAATACTGATATGGATAGCAGGGGGTCTATTAAAAAAAGTTGAATGGACAACAGCAACATCTGAGCCTATATCGGTTGCTTTACTACAAGGCAATATTTCGCAAGAATTAAAATGGGCGCCAGAAATTGCTGAGCATACTTTAAACCAATACCTACAAATGGCAGAAGCTAGTCAAGCCCAGCTGATTATCATGCCTGAAACCGCCTTGCCAGTGTTGTTTAGTGAGTTACCCGCCGAACTATCAATTCGCTTACAAAGGCATGCCGCTCAAAATAATGGCGCTATT
The DNA here is from genome assembly GCA_903833595.1 of uncultured Pseudomonadota bacterium. GTDB lineage: Bacteria > Pseudomonadota > Gammaproteobacteria > Burkholderiales > Methylophilaceae > Methylotenera. Next base: position 18,155 of record CAILFU010000215.1, on the reverse strand, counting down.
CTAGTTGGGTTAATAGAACGTGAAAATGGGAGCTATTTTAATAGCATGTTAAATATTGGCAGTACCACACCTGAAGTTTATCGTAAGTCACATTTAGTGCCATTTGGGGAATTTATTCCTTTGAAAGCTGCCTTGGGTTGGATATATCGCGATTGGCTTAATATGCCATTAAGTGATTTGTCTCGAGGCAGTATTCATCAACAAGCAATGTCAATTGCGGGAGAAAAAATCGCCATTAATATTTGTTATGAAGATGTCTTTGGTGAGGAAATTATCCGCCAATTACCGCAGGCGACCTTACTCGTCAATGCAAGTAATGATGCATGGTATGGTGATTCGGTTGCTGCATCTCAGCACATGCAGTTTTCACAGGCGCGCGCCTTAGAAACCGGCCGTACGGTGTTACGGGCGACCAATACGGGTGCGACAGCCATGATAGATCCTCATGGTGAAGTACTAGCGCATGCGCCTCACTTTACAAAAATGACGCTCAATGTCCTGGCGCAAGGGTATAGCGGAAGTACGCCTTACGTGCGCTTTGGGAATTGGCTATTTTTAGCCATTAGTTTTATTGGCATACTTGCTATTTGTTTGCCTAATTTTTTGGCAAGTCGACCTAAAACAAAGTAAAATCAAACCTTTCGCAGTTGTACGACTTAACCTATAGACTTAAATTATGGCGCTTACTTTTCAGCAAATTATTCTCACATTGCAAAACTACTGGTCAGATCGAGGCTGTGCATTATTACAATCTTACGATATGGAGGTTGGTGCAGGCACCAGCCATACTGCTACATTTTTACGTTCACTTGGTCCAGAGCCATGGAAAGCAGCTTATGTACAGCCTAGCCGTCGTCCTAAAGACGGTCGTTACGGTGAAAACCCAAATCGTTTGCAACATTACTACCAGTTTCAGGTTGTACTTAAACCAGCTCCTGCCGACATTCTTGAGCTTTATTTAGGCTCACTTGAAGCGCTAGGCTTTGATTTAAAAAAGAATGATATTCGTTTTGTTGAAGATGACTGGGAAAATCCAACACTAGGCGCATGGGGCTTGGGCTGGGAAGTTTGGTTAAACGGTATGGAAGTCACGCAATTCACTTACTTTCAGCAAGTGGGGGGCATTAACTGCAAGCCAATCACAGGTGAAATCACCTACGGCTTGGAGCGGTTAGCCATGTACCTACAAGGGGTAGACAACGTTTATGACTTAACTTGGACAGACGGCTTAACGTACGGTGATGTCTATCTGCAAAATGAAAAAGAACAATCAGCCTATAACTTTGAACATTCAGACGCTGATTTTTTATTTACGGCATTTACTGCACATGAAAAACAAGCACAGCATTTAATGGAAAATAAGCTTGCACTTCCAGCCTATGAGCAGGTGCTTAAGGCGGCGCATACCTTTAATCTACTTGATGCTCGGGGTGCAATTTCGGTGACCGAGCGCGCGGGGTATATTGGCCGCATTCGCAACCTAGCGCGTTCAGTTGCCGCAAGTTATTTAGATAGTCGCGCCAGACTAGGATTCCCAATGGCACCCAAAGATTGGGCAGATGAAGTGTTAACAGAATTAGCTAAGAAAGCCGCAGCATGAGTACGAAAAACTTATTAGTAGAACTATTTGTAGAAGAACTGCCGCCGAAAGTCTTAAATAAATTAGGCGAGGCATTCTCAAGTATATTGTTCGAATCGCTGAAATCACAAGGCTTAGCTGAAGATAATTCAGTAGTAACAGCTTACGCTTCACCACGTCGCCTTGCGGTGCATGCAACGAATATTCTTGCTGTTGCTCCTAACAAGACCTCCACACAAAAACTCATGCCTGTCAGCGTTGGCTTGGATGCAAGCGGTAACGCAACACCAGCCTTAATCAAACGCCTAAACGGTATGGGCTTGGATGAAAGTGCGGTTAGCAATTTAACCAAGCAAGCAGACGGTAAAAATGAAGCGTTGTTTTTAGACGTCATGCAAAAAGGTGTTTCGCTTAATGAAGGCTTGCAAATCGCATTGAACGAAGCAATAACAAAACTACCGATTCCGAAAGTCATGACTTATCAATTGGCAGATGGCTGGAGTAACGTAAATTTTGTGCGCCCTGCGCATAGCTTATTGGCCTTACATGGTAGTGATGTGATTGCTGTTACCGCATTAGGCTTAACCGCTAGCAATCAAACACAAGGCCATAGGTTTGAAGCTGCTGTATCACCGGTTGTTATAAAAAATGCTGATAGTTATGCTGAGCAACTTAAAACTGAAGGCGCGGTGATTGCAAGTTTTTCTGAACGCCGTACGGAGATTGTTCGTCAACTCACCGTTGCTGCAGGCAAAGAAAATCTAAAACCAATTGAAGATGATGCGTTGTTAGATGAAGTCACCGCTCTGGTTGAACGTCCCAATGTATTGCTCGGTCAATTTGAAGAAATTTACCTAGAAGTGCCGGCAGAATGTTTGATTCTCACCATGAAGGCGAATCAAAAATATTTCCCACTTCTCGATGCAAACGGTAAGCTGACTAATAAATTTTTAATCGTTTCTAATATCAGCCCTGATGATCCTAGTGCAGTCATTGGCGGTAACGAGCGTGTGGTGCGTCCTCGCCTAGCTGATGCCAAGTTCTTCTTTGACCAAGACCGTAAGAAAACGCTTGAAAGTCGCTTAGAAGGTTTAAATAAAGTGGTTTATCACAATAAGCTTGGTTCTCAAGGTGAACGTAGCCATCGTGTAAGAGGAATCGCAAAATTTGTAGCAGATAAAATTGGCGCGGATCCTCAACTTGCTGATAGAGCCGCATTGTTATCAAAAGCTGATTTGCTTACAGACATGGTTGGTGAATTTCCTGAATTACAAGGAATCATGGGCAGTTACTATGCCCTTCATGATGGTGAAAACAAAGCTGTTGCTGCAGCAATTGCTGACCAATACTTAGTTCGTATTGATGAATTAAGAGATGGGAATAGCTTAGTTAGCGAGTCACTTTTAATTGCTGATAAAGTTGAAACCCTTGTAGGAATTTGGGCTGCTGGATTGAAACCAACAGGCGATAAAGATCCATTTGCTCTTAGACGACATGCTATTGGAATAATTCAAGCATTCCAATTGCTCTACTTTTCAAAAAAATTGAATAATGAAAAATTAGCATTATCTATCGAAGAATTGCTTTCTTTCACTGCAAAATCTTTCGACAAAATTTCTGTTGATGGGAACGTGTTAACCGAGATTACTGAATTTATTTATGAGCGCAGTAAAAATCAACTATCATTTTTACATGTATCTCAAACTTTAGATGCGGTTATTTCTATTACCCCCCCACTTGGTGAAGTTTCAGACAGAGCAGGAGCAGTCAAAGAGTTTGTTGGTTTAAGTGAGGCCCCAGCTCTGGCGGCTGCCAACAAGCGTGTGGGCAATATTCTGAAAAAAGTAGAGGGCGAAGTGAAAGCGGAAGTAAACACTAACTTACTTCAAGAGCCTTCTGAAATAGCACTTAACGAGGCATTAAGAAAAGTTAAACCTGTGGCTGATAAGTTGTTTGAAAATGGCGATTACACGGCATCACTTAAATCACTTGCCGCTTTAAAAGCACCTGTTGACGCTTTCTTTGATAACGTGATGGTGAATGCTGATGACCCTGCACTTAAAGCGAACCGCCTCGGCTTATTGGCTACTTTGCATCAAACCATGAACCGTGTTGCAGATTTATCTAAATTAGCTAGCTAATTAATTAAGTGAACAATAGATGAAATTAGTGATTTTAGACAGAGATGGTGTTATCAATCGAGACTCTGCCAATTTCATTAAAAATACAAATGAGTGGATTCCAATTGCTGGCAGCCTTGATGCGATTGCGCTACTTAACCAATCTAGTTTCAGAGTAGCAATTGCTACTAACCAATCTGGAATTAGTCGTGGATTATTTGATATGACGACGCTTAATAGCATTCATGAAAAAATGAATCGAGAATTAGCGATGGTAGGTGGGCGTGTGGACGCTATATTTTACTGCCCACATTCAGCAGATGAGCATTGCCATTGTCGCAAGCCAGATATAGGTATGATAGAAGATATAGGTAAACGTTTTTCAACCGAATTACAGGGTGTGCCTGCAGTGGGTGATGCATTAAGAGATTTGCAAGCTTTTTCAGCAGCTGGCTGTCAGCCTATTTTAGTGCTCACGGGCAAGGGCGAGGCGACCTTGGCAGCATCTACACAATCTGCAGATAAAGCCTTACCAGAAAATACTTGGGTTTGTACTGATTTAGCTGAAGCTGCCCAACGCATTATTGCTGAGCAAGACTAATCAAAGGCATCGTATGCTTTTTTTGCGTTCAGGTTTGTTTTTTGTTGGCCAAGTCATTACTGCGCCGATCTTTACTTTAATTGCATTGCTCGCACTGCCACTGAATCCAATTACCCGAAATAATCTAATCTCTGGTTGGGCACGTAGCATGTTGTGGTGGTTAAAAGTCACTTGCAATATTCGCTATGAAATTACCGGTCTTGAAAACATTCCCCATTCCCCCACTATTATCCTAAGCAAGCACCAATCAGCTTGGGAGACGTTTGCTTTTCAAGCAATCTTTCCAACCCAAGTTTATGTGCTGAAACGTGAATTATTGTGGATTCCCATATTCGGTTGGGGTTTGGCAATGTCATCGCCCATCGCTATTAATCGTGCAGCTGGCCGAGAAGCGCTTAAACAGTTAGTCGAGAAAGGTAAAGATAGATTAGCCAAGGGTTTGTGGGTGGTGATATTTCCAGAAGGCACACGCATAGCACCGAAAAAACGAGGTAAGTATCATATTGGCGGCGCATGGCTTGCTGTCCATACTCAAACACCAGTATTACCAGTTGCACATAACGCAGGCGATTTCTGGCCTAAGGGTTTTATAAAAACCCCAGGGGTCATCGAAATGCATATTGGCACCCCCATTCAAACGGCTGGCTTAAAAACAGATGCGCTGAATCAGCAAGTAGAAAACTGGATTGAAGCAGAAATGGAAACGCTAACGGTACGATGAGTTACGCAATTACCTTGCCCTCTGGTGATCAGTTATATTACCAATTAGAACGGCGTCAACGTCGTACTGTAGGCTTAAAAATTACCGAGAATGGCCTAGTAATACACGCACCCAAGCGCATTTCACAATCGCACCTAGAAAGCATTATTGTCCTTAAAGCCGATTGGATACGCAAAAAATTAGAGACGCTTATAGAAAATAAAATGCCAGAAATGCAGTGGCGACATGGTGAGACATTATTGTTTATGGGCAATACTGTCACCTTGGCTGTTGAGCATGACATCCGCTCAAAAGCGGTTGAGTATGAACCTGGCGTGTTGCAGTTAGCTATGCCAAATCATCATGACCAAAATTTAATCGCTCGTAAAGTGATTCAATGGTACAAAAAACAAGCGCTGGTCGACTTTACTAGGCGTTTAGAAATATTTTCTAGTAAGTTAGCCGTCAGTTTTAGCTCGTTTAACTTGTCCAATGCGGGCTCGCGTTGGGGAAGCTGCAATTCAAGAAAAGAGATCAGATTAAATTGGCGCTTGTTACAAGCACCACCCCATATTATTAACTATGTGGTTTGTCATGAACTTGCTCATTTGAAAGAAATGAACCACTCGGCAAAGTTTTGGGCGACAGTTGCTAGCATTTACCCTGATTACAAATTAGCAGAAAAAGAGTTGAAAGCTTTATCCGCTAATTTGCATCGTATTTAGTTTCTAATGCTCAGAACGCTGGTTTTACTTTGGCATTATTGTAGTTTGCCACACCCTCTAAAATTTCTTTTTTCGCTTGGTCAATATCACCCCAGCCATTAATTTTGACCCATTTACCTTTGTCTAAATCTTTGTAATGTTCAAAAAAGTGCGCGATCATATCCAAGCGCCATGCAGAAATATCTTTATGGCATTTTAAATGGCCATATAAGCCACATACTTTATCTACAGGTACGGCCAGCACTTTAGCATCTAAGCCAGCTTCATCTTCCATGAGTAGCACGCCTAACGGACGACAACGTACTACCACGCCTGGAATCAATGGCACAGGCGTCATGACTAACACATCTACAGGGTCGCCATCATCAGCAAGTGTATGTGGCACGTAGCCATAATTAGTTGGATATTGCATGGCAGTACCCATGAAGCGATCTACAAAAATAGCGCCACTTTCTTTGTCTACTTCATATTTGACTGGATCGCCTTGCATCGGGATTTCAATAATGACATTAAAATCATTTGGCACATCTTTGCCGGTTGGCACTTGGTTTAACGACATGGTGTATTCCTAAAATTGACTGATGAATTGTTTAACTTAATTTTTGTGTCGCAATTATAGCAAGTTCAATACATAAAATTGTTAAAAATCATATGAAAGACATTTTCAATGTACAGCTGACTGAACTTGCTCCCTACAACCTTGAATGATGGTTTTGGGAATAAATAATAAGGCGAGATAAACTAAAACTGGAATGATGATAATTTCATCTAATTGGCCTAATACGGGGATGAAATCTGGAATTAGATCAAACGGTAGCAATAAATAAGCAATCGCTAAACCTAAAAACAGCTTGGCTAACCAAGGTGTTTTAGGATGCTTTAGCACTAAACGATAAATGGCTAGCTCTTGCTTGAGCTGTTTGCTAAAAGATTTTAGTTTTTTAATCAAAGGATTAGTCAGAAAATGCTATACCAGCGCTAGTCAATCAATACGCAATGCATGTCCAGTGAGACGCTCGAATGCTTCCATATATTTTTCACTAGTTTTCTGTGCTACATCTGCTGGTAACTCAGGTGCTGGTGCGGTTTTGTTCCAACCCGTGCTTTCTAACCAATCACGCACAAACTGCTTATCGTAACTCGGTGGATTTTGACCGACCACATAGCTGCTGGCAGGCCAAAAGCGAGATGAGTCTGGTGTGAGCACTTCATCCATCACATGCAACACACCATTAGCATCTAACCCAAATTCAAACTTAGTGTCAGCGATGATAATGCCGCGCGTGAGCGCATAGTCAGCTGCAGCTTTATAAAGTGCAATGGCAGCATTTGCCACTTGGTCAGCCATGTCTTGACCAATTAAATCAGCGCATTGCCGCAAACTAATATTTTCATCGTGCTCACCTACTGCAGCTTTGCTTGAGGGTGTGAATATAGGGGCTGGCAACTTCGATGCTTCTTGTAGCCCAGCTGGCAACTCTATGCCACATACAGTGCCTTTGGCTTTATATTCTTTCCAACCACTGCCGACTAAATAGCCGCGCACAATGGCCTCAATGGGTAAAGCTTTCAATTTTTTTACAACGACTGCGCGCGCACCTAGTTGCGCTTGTTCTGCTGGGTTTGTGACCACGCTGTTAGGGTTAATCCCCGTTAGATGGTTAGGCACAATGTCTTTGAGTTTTTCAAACCAGAAGTTCGCCATCTGCGTTAGCATTGCGCCTTTATTGGCAATGCCAGTAGGCAAGATTACATCAAATGCCGATAGCCTGTCAGTACTGACCAGCAACATGGTATTCGCATCGATATCATAAATATCGCGAACTTTACCTTGGTGTATACGTTTTAGACTTTGGATACTAGTTTGTAATAAAGGTTGATTCATGAGGCTTGGCTTATGCTTTAACAGGAAGAAGTTTGATGAGTTATTATAAATGGCAAGTAAAAACCAAGCAAAACATTATCATTGAATTTTCATATTCCACTGAATCTGATTGATAAAAAGAGTTGATTACGCTTATTTATTTTCACCAATTTTAACTATTTTGAGCGTGTTCGTGCCGCCTGGACTGCCAATAGGCTCGCCAAAAGTGAGTAATACAACATCGCCTAAACTCACCATTTTTTGTTGTAACAGTACTTGTTCCATTTCTCGCAAGATCTCATCTTTATTTTTATTGGCTTGCTCAATAGGGAATGGGTAAACACCACGATGTAAGGTTAGTTTTCTACGCGCATATTTGTCTGGTGAAAGTGCGTATATAGGGACTTCAGCATCTGCACGCGATAGCCACTGTGCAGCGTTGCCAGATTGCGTGAGTGCTGCAATCGCTTTAACTTTAAAGTGTTTGGCGGTATAAATGGCCGCCGCAGCAATTGTTTCGTCTGTTTTTAAAAAAACCGAGTCTGTTTTTTGTGCATGATATTGAATGATGTATTCTTTTTCTGCTTCCATTACCACGCGATGCACCGCTTGAACAGTCTCTAATGGAAATTGCCCCGCCGCAGTTTCGGCAGATAACATGACCGCATCAGTTCCATCTAAGACTGCATTGGCAACATCAGATACTTCTGCACGCGTAGGAATCGGGCTGGAAATCATCGATTCCATCATTTGCGTTGCGGTAATCACTAATTTATTTTGCGCGCGCGCCATACGTATCATGCGTTTTTGTAGGCCAGGTACGGCCGCATCACCCACTTCTACTCCTAAGTCACCGCGTGCAACCATAATGGCGTCAGATGCTTCAATAATAGACTCTAGATTATCAATGGCTTCTGCGCGCTCAATTTTAGCGATGATGCTGGCGGTACCACCAGCTTTTTTAACTAAAGTACGGGCAAGTTCAACGTCCAGTGCAGTTTTAGGGAAAGACATGGCGATGTAATCGGCCTCAAGCGCCACTGCAGTTTTGATATCTTCACGATCTTTCTTCGTCAGTGCATCGGCTGATAAGCCACCACCTTGGCGGTTAATGCCCTTGTTGTTACTAAGAACGCCACCATTCACTACTAAACAATGAATTAGATTACCTTTGACTCTATCTACCTGCATGGTAATGCGACCATCATCTAACAATAGAACGACACCTTCGGTCACTTCCTGTGGCAGTGTTTTATAATCTAGGCCTACATGGTCTTGATTGCCTAATTCGCAATCAGCATCTAGGATAAATAAATCACCAGTTTTCAAGGTAATTTTACCTAATTCGAATTTACCAATTCGAATTTTAGGGCCTTGTAAATCACACAACACACCAATTGGACGGTTTAGCTTGATAGCAATGGCTCGCACCATCTCAGCACGTTTAATATGCTCTTCTGCGCTGCCATGCGAAAAGTTAAGTCTTACTACGTTAACGCCCGCCATAATCATACGAGCAAGCATTTCTTCACTGTTTGAAGATGGCCCTAATGTGGCAACAATTTTTGTTTTACGTAATGTCAATCTTTAAGCCTTTTCAACGTTATATTGCTTTAAATTCAAATAAAAATGGGGCTAGTAGCCCCATTTTATGGTGATACTCATGTGTGGCTATTAATTAATTCCGAGCACGTTGCTCAAGTATCTCAACGGCCGGTAATTTCTTACCTTCTAAAAATTCTAAAAATGCACCACCAGCTGTGGAAATGTAATCCACTTGATCTTCAATGCCATATTTTTGAATGGCTGCAATCGTATCGCCACCACCGGCTAAGGTGAATGCCTTAGTCTTCGCAATGGCAAGTGCAATAGTTTTAGTACCCTCACCAAATTGATCAAATTCAAATACGCCTACTGGACCATTCCAAACTACTGTACCTGCATTTTTAATAATCTCTGCTATTTCATTAGCAGATTTCGAGCCAATATCAAAAATCATGTCATCTGCTACCACAGAAGCCACGTCTTTCTTGATGGCGACTTCGTTTGCATCAAATTTTTTGCCACAGACTACATCAACAGCAATAGGTATCGTTGCTCCTCTTTGGGTCATTTTGTCCATTAAGGTGCGTGCAACAGGGACTAAATCATCTTCACAAAGTGATTTCCCTACTTCATTGCCAGCAGCTTTCAAAAATGTATTGGCGATACCGCCACCAACGACCATTTGATCAACTTTTTCTGACAAACTTTCTAAGACAGTAAGTTTAGTCGAAACTTTACTGCCACCCACAATTGCTACCATAGGGCGTGCTGGGCTAAGCAAGGCTTTAGTCAGTGCATCAAGCTCATTAACTAATAAAATGCCGGCGGCAGCAATAGGGGCAAATTTTGCAACGCCATGCGTAGAAGCCTCAGCACGGTGCGCTGTACCAAATGCATCCATTACAAATATATCGCACAGCTTGGCATATTTTTGTGACAATTCATCGGTACTTTTCTTTTCACCTTTGTTGAATCTACAGTTTTCCAACACGACTAATTCGCCTGCTGCGACTTCAAAACCACCCTCTGCCCAGTCTTTGACTAAGCGGATGGTTTTGTTAAGCTTTGCAGAAATCACATCCACTACTGGTTGAAGTGAATTCTCTGCTGAATAGACTCCTTCTTCAGGGCGGCCTAAATGTGATGTCACCATTACTTTTGCCCCAGCTTTTAGCGCATATGTAATGGTCGCCATTGAGGCGGTAATACGCGCATCAGAAGTCACTTTTCCATCAGTCACTGGTACATTTAAGTCAGCGCGAATAAGTACACGCTTGCCACTTAAATCTAAATCCGTCATTTTAATTACGTTCATCTGCCTATACTCCCTTAACTTTCTCTTATCAATTTTCTTCTAAGATTTATCCGGTAAAACTCAACTTAGCTAGGCAATATGACGGACCAAACGCATTAAATTACAGGTGTAGCCGTACTCGTTATCGTACCAAGCCACTACTTTGACGAAGGTTGAATCGAGGGACATGCCTGCCTCAGCATCAAATACCGAAGGACAAGTTTCACCACGGAAATCGGTAGAAACTACTTTGTCATTGGTGTAACCCAGTACGCCTTTTAATTCGCCTTCAGAAGCGGTTTTCATGGCTTTGCAAATATCTTCATAACTGGCTTCTTTAATCAGTTCGCAAGTTAAATCAACAACGGAAACATCTGAAGTTGGCACACGAAATGCCATGCCGGTAAGTTTTTTATTTAAGGCAGGAATAACTTTACCCACTGCTTTAGCGGCGCCAGTACTAGAAGGAATGATATTTTCTAAAATACCACGACCACCACGCCAATCTTTGTTGGATGGGCCATCTACCGTTTTTTGTGAAGCCGTAGCTGCATGCACGGTGGTCATCAACCCACGCTTGATACCAAAAGCATCATTCAATACTTTGGCCACTGGTGCCAAGCCGTTGGTAGTGCATGATGCCGCCGAAACGATAGTCTCACCTTGGTAAGTGTTATGATTGACGCCATAGACAAACATCGGCGTATCATCTTTGCCGGGTGCTGATTGCACTACTTTTTTAGCGCCTGCATCAATATGTTTCTGACAAGTTTCTTGGGTTAAAAAGAAGCCGGTACATTCAATCACGATGTCAGCTTTGACTTCATTCCACTTCAGGTTAGCAGGGTCTTTTTCCGCGGTTAGGCGAATCGTTTTACCATTAACCACTAAATTATTGCCACTCACAGCAACATCGCCTTTAAATCGGCCATGTACAGAGTCATGCTTAAGCATATATGCCAGATAATCTGGCTCTAATAAGTCGTTGATTGCAACGACCTCAATGTCAGTAAAATCTTTGACAGCTGCGCGAAACACCATGCGCCCGATACGACCGAAACCATTAATTGCTATGCGAATTGCCATGATAATTCCTATGTTTATTTCAGATAATTTAGGGGTTAAGTTAAATCAACCTCATATTCATAAAACAATAGGGCACCCCACTAATGAGGTGCCCTATTAAACTAAGCCGCTAGTTAATTGACGGCACCTTACATTACAGTACCGATTTAACCGTAGCGACTACATTTTCAACGGTAAAGCCGAAGTGTTTCAACAATGTACCGCCAGGTGCTGATTCGCCAAATGTATCGATACCTACAACACCACCTTCTAAGCCTACATATTTGCGCCAGAAGTCAGTCACACCCGCTTCAACAGCCACGCGCACTACGCCCGGTGTTAATACGCTATCTTTGTACGCTTTATCTTGACGGTCAAATACATTGGTAGATGGCATTGAAACCACGCGTACTTTAGTACCCGCTGCATTCAATTCAGCCGCTGCTTTCACAGCCAATTCAAGCTCAGAACCGTTGGCGATAATAATGGCATCCGCTTTACCTGAAACATCAGATAACACGTAGCCACCTTTGCGCATCAAATCAAATTGCGCAGCATCATGTTTCATGCCAGGCACGTTTTGACGACTTAATACCAAGCTAGATGGACCATTTTTACGTTCAACAGCAGCTACCCAAGCCACAGCAGTTTCTGTTGAGTTACCTGGACGCCATACATCCATATTAGGAATCAGACGTAAACCAGAAGTATTTTCGATTGGTTGATGTGTTGGACCATCTTCACCTTGGCCGATAGAGTCATGCGTTAATACAGCAATAGTGCGTTGTTTCATCAACGCTGCCATCCGTAAAGCGCTCTTCGCATAGTCAGAGAACATATGGAATGTACCGCCGAATGGAACTAAACCACCATGTAATGCCATGCCGTTCATGATAGCGAACATACCGAATTCACGAACACCGTATGAAATATAGTTACCAGGTTTTTTTGCATCCACATGGACAAAACTACCACATGAAGTTAAGTTAGAACCGGTTAAGTCTGCTGAACCACCTAAGAACTCAGGTAATAATGGTGCTAATGCACCAATAATGTTTTGTGAAGCCTTACGCGTTGCAACAGTTTCAGCTTTATCATTAGTTGCTGCAATTACTGCATCAGTGGCTGATTTCCAGTTAGCTGGTAAATTACCTGCCATACGGCGTTTAAATTCAGCTGCTTCTGCAGGGAATGCTTTTGCATAAGCTGCAAATTTATCATTCCACGTTGCTTCAGCAGTAGCGCCTTTAGCGGTTGCATCCCAACCCGCATAAACGTCAGCTGGAATTACAAATGGCTCATGCGGCCAGCCGATGTTAGCGCGTGTTGCCGCTACTTCATCTAAACCTAATGCGGCGCCATGGCAATCATGTGAACCAGATTTGTTGGGTGAACCCATACCGATAACTGTTTTACAGCAAATCAATGATGGTTTGTCGGTTACTTTTTTAGCGGCTTCAATTGCTTTGCCAATAGCAGCAACGTCATGACCATCTACAGATTGAACATGCCAACCGTATGATTCAAAACGTTTAGCAGTATCGTCTGTATACCAGCCTTCAATATGACCGTCGATAGAGATGCCATTGTCATCCCAGAATGCAGTTAGCTTACCTAAACCCCAAGTACCTGCTAGTGCACAAGCTTCATGAGAAACGCCTTCCATCATGCAGCCATCACCTAAGAATACATAAGTGCGGTGATCAACAATGTTGTAATCAATGGCTTGATTGAAGCCGTCGAAATGGCCTTGTTTATTGAATTGGTCAGCAAGCAATTTTTCAGCCATAGCAAAACCAACACCGTTAGCAATCCCTTGGCCTAGTGGGCCTGTCGTAGTTTCAACGCCTGGCGCATAGCCATATTCTGGGTGACCAGCACATTTCGAATGTAATTGACGGAATGTTTTAAGCTCATCCATCGGCAATGCGTAGCCTGTCAAGTGTAGCAATGAATAAATTAACATTGAACCGTGACCATTAGAAAGAACAAAGCGATCACGATTTGCCCATTCAGGGTTTTTTGGGTTATGGCTTAAATGATTGTTCCAAAGTTCTTCAGCAATTTCTGCCATGCCCATAGGTGCACCTGGGTGACCAGAGTTAGCTTTTTGTACCGCATCCATAGATAACGCACGGATAGCGTTGGCTAGGTCTTTACGTGTTGCCATAGTTTTCTCCCTAATGATTAGCTTGAAGTTTTACGATTAACAGTTAACTTGAATTTCAATGAGCCTAACAAAATTTAAGTCTTACAGAAAATCAGATAAAACCTTGATTGAATTCTTCAAAAAGCCAGTTTTTTTTAACCGCTTTTTTGCAAAGGTTAAATTATTGCTTAATTACCCTGTTTCGGCAAGGGCTTAGCATACATTTGATAGCTGAATTTGGACTTTAGTGAAGTTCGTCAAGCTGGCGTTCGTAGACGCGATAACGTTTATAGACTTTACCGCCAATCGATTCGATGATACTACGCATGCCAGCATTGCCTTCTAATATCCATGACAGCTCGAGTTTGTGCGCGCCACGTTTGTGCAACTCATTACGTACCGCGTCGATAATCAAAAATGCTAGCCCAGTACCCAGTCGAGTACGTTGAAATTTTTGTCGTACACCCATCAGCGGCACTCGACCGCTACCAGGCCGGCTAACTTTAAGCCGCCACAGTAATTTTAGCCAACCAAATGGAAACAGTTTGCCATCTAAGTCTCGAATGGCCTCATTAATATTAGGCATACCGATAATAAAGGCGGCGGCCTCGCCGTCAACTTCAGCAATCTGGATGTATTCATCATCTAGCAAAAATTTCAAATTCTTACCTAGCTCTTGAAACTCGGTTTCAGTGAACGGGACGAATCCCCAATTTTCTGCCCAAGCGTCATTAAAGATATCCCGTAATAGCGAAATCTCCTCGTTGAAACGTGTGCGATCTAAGTGTCTAACCCGCACGCGATCTGCAGAAGCCGCTACCAATTTTTGCATTACCAGTGGCGCCTCGAAATTGGGGGCAATTAAATAAGCCAGCGCATCCACCGCTTTATGGTAGCCACATTGTTCGATATGTTGGCGATAATAAGGCAGGGCATGACTCATCATAAATACGGGCGGTGTAGTAAAGCCTTCAACCAGCAAGCCCATCTCTTCATTAATCGACAGGTTAAATGGCCCGCGTACTTGGCGTATACCTTGTTCGTGCAGCCACTGTTCAGCGGTGCTGATAAGGGCGGCGAAAGTTTCGGCGTTATCTTCGGCATCCAACATGCCAAAAAACCCTGTCGCATCACCGTGCAGTTCAAGATGCATTGTGTCAATCTGCGCACTAATTCTGCCTACCGGACGTTCACCACGCCAAGCAATCCATGCCTGCCATTTTGCGTGTTGGAAAAATGGGTTGTGCTTGGTTGAAAGATGCATGCGACGCTCAAGCAGTAAAGGTTGAATCCAATGGGGGTCATCCTTAAAAATAAGTGCCGTCACGCGAATAAATTGATCCAAGTCTGCTTTTCCATTGACGGGAACAATACGTAGCGCTGCTGAGTCTTTAATGGCGGAAGTCATAGGGTTAAGCCAAGCAATGTGGTTAAAAAATTTTAACACAAAAATATTACACCACCGAAAATCACTTTGACTAAAGTGATATACTGTCGACTAATTTTATACAAGTAGTTTTGGCCTACGCGTAGCAGTAAATATTTCCTGAAAATATTTTAATCGCCACCCCAAATTAAGGATGCCAATTGAATCAAATATTGAATGTTGAAATCACGCCATCGGCAACACCAACGCTAAGCGCGTTGCCGCTATGTTTGGCTGATTTTGATACATTGGCTAGTGCCTTAGATTATGCTGCGCAAGGCGAGTCGGGTGCGAACTTCTATGCAGGTAGCGGCAAACTCGCTACCGTTTTGCCTTATAGAGTCTTGCGTGAGCAAGCGCAAACCCTAGCTAAACGTCTGTTATCTTTTCCGTTAGAGCGTGGCGCACGTGTGGCCATTGTGGCGGAAACTAACCCTGATTTTCTACGTTTCTTTTTTGCCTGTCAGTATGCGGGTTTAGTGCCGGTTGCACTGCCAGCGGTGATTCATGTTGGTGGTCACAAGGCTTATGTCAATCAGTTGCATGGTTTACTCAATGGTTGCCACGCTTCATTGGCCGTATCTTCTAGCCAATTATTACCCTTTTTAACTGAAGCGGCAGAAGGCTTAGGTCTGCAATTTGTGAATGCCGCTAGCGCTTTCGACGAATTGCCAGAAAAAAAATGTCAGTTGCAGCCTAGTGGCCCGAATGAAATGGCCTATCTACAATACACCTCAGGCAGTACCGGTTTTCCACGTGGTGTAATTATTACCCAGCAAGCGGTCATGGCCAATTTGGTTGGATCAGGTTACGGACTGGACGTGCGTGTTGATGACCGTTGCGTTTCTTGGCTACCGTTTTACCATGACATGGGGTTGGTCGGCTGCTTATTAGCACCTATGGCTACACAGCGTTCTATCGATTATTTAGATACGCGTGATTTTGCAATGCGCCCAAGACGCTGGCTAGAGTTGATGACTAATTCACGAGCCACCATCTCATTCAGTCCCCCATTTGGCTATGCGCTATGTGTGCGGCGATTACGTCCTGAAGATATCGCATTGTATGATTTAAGTGCTTGGCGTGTCGCTGGCATAGGTGCTGAGCCTATTCATGTAGAGCTGACAAATCGCTTTTCTGAACTGCTCGCACCAGCAGGCTTTAATCCTTTGGCTTTTGTACCTAGCTATGGCATGGCAGAAAGCTCTTTAGCTATTAGTTTTGCACCGCTAGGCACGGGCGTGGTAGTCGATTGGCTTGATTCTGAAGACTTGGCCGATAATTTCCTTGCGACTAAAGTCAGTCCCAACACGGGCAGCAGTTTTGTTCGTTGTGGTCCAGTACTGCCAAAACATGAAGTAATGATACGCGATGAGCATGGCAAAGTCTTAGCAGACATGCATATAGGCAGAATCATTGTGCGTGGCCCAAGTGTGATGTCGGGTTATTTTGAATTGCCTGAGCAAACGCAGCTGGTGCTATCCGCAGATGGTTGGTTAGATACTGGTGATTTGGGTTATTTAATTGATGGCGACATTGTCGTGACAGGCCGTCATAAAGACATGTTGATTATTAACGGCCGCAATATTTGGCCACAAGATATAGAAGCTATTGCTACACGACAACCTGAATTACGTTCGGGAGACGCATCGGCGGTCTCCATACCAGGCCCAGAACAAGAGGATGTCGCCGTATTAATCGTGCAATGCAATATCACCGATGCGGATGTACAGCATCACTTAACACAGCGCCTGCATCGTGAAATTCACGAGGAACTGGGCATCAACTGTGTCATTGAATTAGTGCCACGCCACACATTGCCTCGCACCTCTTCAGGTAAGCTATCACGCTCTGGGTCCCGAAAAGACTATCTATTAAGGCAAAAAAGCCAATCTACTGCCGACTCAGAAGTAACCAAGAAGGCTTGATAAAGAAACGCAAGCCATGACCAAGCCTATGGCTGCGACCAGCACTCCACCCCTAAGCGCAAATAAGCGAGTCGCCGTCACTGGCGCCACTGGCTTTATTGGTAGCACCCTTATCAGACAGTTAACACAGGCCGGGTGGCAAGTTCGCGCCTTATATAGGCCACACGCAGGCCGGAAGCCAGTGAGCTCAGCGAACGTGACCTGGATTGCCGGTGACCTCAATAATTCTATTGCGCTAAATGCCTTAGTGGCGGATGTTCATGCTGTGATTCATTGTGCAGGTGCTGTGCGTGGCGTTACGCGTGCTGATTTTGATCAAATTAATGAAGCAGGTGCCCTGCATGTTGCTCAAGCTGCTGCTACCCAAGTGTCTAAGCCACGCTTTTTACTCATTTCATCACTGGCGGCGCGCATGCCAGAGTTGTCTCATTACGCAGGTAGTAAATGGCGCGGTGAAGCTGCTATCAAAAGTACTGCTCAACCTTTGCGTTGGACCATATTTCGCCCTCCTGCGGTTTATGGACCCGGTGACCGTGAGTTAATGCCACTATTTAAAAGTATGGCCAGCGGTTTCGCACCGTTACCAGCTGGTGCCAACGGACGATTTTCCATGATTCATGTCGAAGATTTAGCCGCGGCCATGGTGCACTGTTTAAGCCAAGATGGCGGGGATGGGGAAACCTTCGAGTTAGACGATGGTCACATAGGCGGTTACGATTGGCCTAGCGTATTAAAGATTGCAAAGCAGGTGTTGCGTCATGGCGGCACAATAAGGCGCTTGCCGATTCCCATTACGTTATTAAAACTGGTGGCATGGACTAATTTTTATGCAGCCCAATTGTTGGGATATGCGCCCATGCTGACGCCTGGTAAAATCCGTGAGATTACGCATACGGATTGGTTGTGCGATAATAGCAACATTACACGTATTACTGGTTGGCAGCCTACTTGTGAATTAGAACAAGGATTGGCTGGCATGTTTGATAAAATCACAAGCTAAGATAGGAAATTTTATGACAGAATATCAGCGCATCCTCGCCGACATGAGCAAAGGCCTCGCACCTTTCACAAAAGGGCGAGTAGAGGTTAACGAAAATACCGAATTAGTTGGCGATTTAGAATTAGACTCGCTGCAGATTATGGAATTACTATTGTTTGT
>CAILFU010000214.1 GCA_903833595.1 uncultured Pseudomonadota bacterium | reverse complement strand
GATTGATTTTAAAAGCTAAACACCATGACCCATTTAGCTTTTTAGGGCTACATGCTACTGGTGAAACTTACATCTATCGTACTTTCCTCCCTAAAGCTTCAGACGTATCAGTCAAAGTGGCAAGTAAGTGGGTGAAACTTGAAAAAACACATGCGGATGGATTATTTGAAGTCTCAAGTAAAACTGCACTTAAAACACCTTGCTTGCTTAAAGTTGAAACTGGCGACAGCGCCTACGAAACACATGATCCTTACACCTTCTCATCTAGCTTAACGCAAGATGAGCTTTATCTATTTGGTGAAGGTCGATTATTACAAGCGTATAAAACACTCGGTGCACAATGCATCACACAAGATAACGTCGCCGGCGTACGCTTTGCCGTATGGGCGCCCAATGCAGAGCGCGTAAGTGTTACTGGAAGCTTTAATGGCTGGGATGGTCGTGTACACTCCATGCGTGCACATGGCTCAAGTGGCGTCTGGGACATTTTTATCCCAAACTTAACCACGAATGACACCTATAAATTTGAAATTCGCAATCGTCACACAGGCGGCATTTTAGTTAAAACTGACCCCTATGGCTTTGAATTTGAACAACGTCCAGGTACCGCAGCAAGAATTAGCAGCAGCCATCATGAATGGCAAGATAAAACTTGGTTGGATGCTCGCAAAAAACATGACTGGCTACATGCCCCCTTCAATTGTTATGAGGTTCATTTAGGTTCATGGCAGCGCAACGATCAAGGACATTTTTTAACTTATCGTGAGTTAGCAAAAACACTCGTGCCCTACGTGGCGGAAATGGGTTACACGCATGTTGAATTAATGCCCATATCAGAGCATCCATTGACGGAATCTTGGGGTTACCAAACTACCGGATATTTTGGTGTAACAAATAGATTTGGCTCCCCAGATGATTTACGTTTTTTGATTGACGCCTTTCACCAAGCTAATGTGGGCGTCATTCTAGACTGGGTTCCTGGGCATTTCCCAAAAGATGATTGGGCATTAGCGCGCTTTGATGGCACTGCGCTATACGAACATGAAGATCCTCGTTTAGGTGAGCACCAAGACTGGGGTACTTATATTTTTAATTACGGCCGCAATGAAGTACGCAATTTTCTAATGGCCAATGCGCACTATTGGCTAGCCGAGTTCCATATTGATGGTTTCCGTGTAGATGCGGTAGCGTCAATGCTTTATCTTGATTACTCCCGTAAAGCAGGTGAATGGCTACCCAACAAATTTGGTGGGCGAGAAAATCTCGATGTCATCGATTTCTTCAAGCAATTCAACGTTATGGTTGGCGAGGATTTTCCTGGCGTACTCACCATTGCCGAAGAGTCTACCGCATGGCCGGGCGTATCTCGCCCAGTGTATCTAGGTGGCCTAGGTTTTAGCATGAAATGGAATATGGGCTGGATGAACGACACCCTCGCCTACATTGAACATGACCCAGTACATAGACGCTACTACCATGACATGCTGACTTTTGGTCAACTTTACGCTTACTCCGAAAACTTTGTACTACCGTTTTCACATGACGAAGTAGTACATGGCAAGCATTCTTTATTAGACAAAATGCCAGGCGATGCATGGCAAAAATTTGCTAACCTTCGCTTGTTAATCACCTATCAAATGACAGCCCCGGGTAAAAAGCTTAACTTCATGGGCAATGAATTTGGACAAGGCAAAGAATGGAATGTCAATAGTAGCCTTGACTGGCATTTACTAGAAGACGGCTACGAAGGACGTCAATGGCACCAAGGTATTAAACAAGCCACGACCGACTTAAATAAACTTTATAGAGAACTCAATGCGTTGCATGCACTTGATTTTGAAGTGCAGGGCTTTGAATGGATAGATTGCCATGATAGCGACCAATCAATTGTTAGCTACGTTAGACGCGGTTTAGATAATAGTTTTGTTATAATAGTATTGAATTTCACCCCTGTGTTACGCAATGCCTATCGTATTGGTGTGCCGCAAGCGGGTAGCTATCATGAAATTTTTAACAGCGATGCAAGTTGTTATGGGGGCGGCAATCAAGGTAACGGCAATGGGCTACATACAGAAAATGTTGCATGGATGCATCACAACCAATCACTTGTCATCACTTTGCCACCTTTAGCGGGTATCGTTTTACAATTGAAATAATTTATTCAAATTTATTAATCAAATTTAAAGTACTCCTACACAAATGGCTGCATTAACATCACTACCGGTATGGCAAAAACTTTGTCAGCATCAACAAGCAATTGCTTCAACCCATATGCGAGATTTATTTGCATTTGATAAAAATCGTTTTGATAAATTCAGCTTTCAATTCGCTGACATATTGTTTGATTTTTCCAAACATCAAATAAACGACGAAACACTACCCATGCTTATGCAATTAGCACGAGAAGCCAATATTGAAGGTTGGCGTGAGCGTATGTTTACCGGTGAAAAAATCAATATTACTGAAAACCGTGCGGTATTACATACAGCACTTCGCAACCGCAGCAATACGCCAGTGATGGTAGATGGCAAAGATGTGATGCCAGATGTGAATGCGGTACTTGCACAAATGCGTCAATTTTCAGACAAAGTACGTAATGGCAGTTGGTTAGGCTACTCTGGTAAACGCATTACTGATATCGTTAATATCGGTATTGGTGGCTCTGATTTAGGCCCTGTCATGGTGTGTGATGCCCTTAAACCATATTCGAGCTCAGCATTACAAGTTCATTTTGTCTCCAATATCGATGGTGCACATTTAATGCGTGCATTAGAAAAATGCAATCCTGAAACTACACTATTTATCATCGCGTCAAAAACCTTCACCACACAAGAAACCATGACTAATGGCATATCTGCGCGTACTTGGTTTCTAGCTGCAGCTAAAGAGAATGCTCATGTAGCTAAACATTTTGTAGCACTTTCAACCAACGCAAAGGCCGTTCAAGAATTTGGTATTGATACGGCAAATATGTTTCAATTCTGGGACTGGGTAGGTGGACGTTATTCACTTTGGTCTGCCATCGGGTTATCTATTGCCCTATATGTTGGCATGGATAATTTTGAAGAACTGCTCACTGGCGCACATGAAATGGACAACCATTTCCGACATGCACCATTAGAACAAAATATGCCTGTGATTATGGCGCTCATTGGTATTTGGTATAACAATTTCTTTCATGTCGATACCAATGCAATATTACCCTACGATCAGGGTATGGCACGCTTCCCGGCTTATTTGCAGCAAGCCGATATGGAAAGTAATGGTAAGTTTATTTGTCGTGATGGCAAACGCATCCATTACAAGACTGGTCCAGTCATTTGGGGTGAAGCTGGCACGAATGGGCAGCATGCGTTTTATCAGCTCATACACCAAGGCACACAAATTGTGCCGTGTGACTTCTTAATGCCCGTACATAGCCACTATGCTATTGGCAAAAATGGGTATGCTCACCATAAAATTTTACTGGCCAATTTCTTAGCACAAACTCAATCCTTAATGCTCGGAAAAACACCAGAACAAGCACGTGCTGAGCTTGAAAAACAAGGCATGAGTGGTGATGCGTTGGAAAAACTTCTCCCTCACAAAGTGTTTGAGGGAAATCGCCCAAGCACTTCAATCTTGTTTGATAAGCTTACGCCAAACACCCTAGGAAAACTCATTGCTTTATATGAGCATAAAATATTTGTTCAGGGCATCATTTGGGACATTAATAGCTATGACCAATGGGGCGTTGAATACGGCAAACAAATTGCACAAGAAATTCTGCCTTTATTAACCAATGACGAAGTGATTACCAGTTTCGATAGCTCTACTAATGGTTTGATTAACTACACAAAATCACATAAATAGGCTAATGAAGTTTTACCTCACCAGCGCTTATTAATTGCTTAGCTAAAGTTTCACCGAAACTTGCGCTAGCACTTGCACCGATACGCTTAGCAATACGGCTAGCAAAGTCATCTTGGTGAGTAAAATCTACAATTTCTTTTTGTTTAATCACTTCACGCGCCACGTAATCTGCACTACCTATCGCATCCGCAAGGCCAATTTTTATACTTTGCTCACCGCTCCAAAATAGCCCGCTAAAAGTTTCTGGCGTTTCAATTAAACGTGAACCTCTACCCTGCCTTACCACCGCTTTAAATTGCTCATGTATTTCATTAAGCATATTTTGTGCTAACGCTTGATGTTTAGGATTAACAGGTGAAAATGGATCTAACATTGCTTTATTTTCTCCCGCAGTCAACAACCTACGCTCAACCCCTACTTTTTTCATGACTTCAGTAAATCCGTAGCCATCCATCAGCACGCCGATTGAACCAACAATACTCGCTTTATCCACATAAATTTTATCCGTTGCAACGGCAATATAGTATCCGCCTGACGCACAAATATCTTCAACTACTGCATACACAGGAATAGTCGGGTGAAGTTTCTTTTGACGCCTAATTTCATCGTTGATAATACCCGCTTGAACTGGGCTGCCGCCTGGGCTGTTAATGCGCAAAATAACCCCTTTAGTATTTTTATCGTCATAAGCATCATGCAAACTAGTCATAAAGGAATCAGCATTAACTTCACCGCCGGCTTCAATGACGCCTGATATTTCAATGAGTGCGGTATGTGCACCTAAACTCTTCGTACTATCCCCAAACCAACCTAGCGCAAAAAATAATAGGATAAAAAGATAGGTAAACATTAACCCTTTAAAAAATATACTCCAGCGACGTGATGTTTTTTGCTCCGAGAGCGCAGAAGTCGCTAATTTTTCTATGGCGTCACGCTGCCATTTTGTATCATCAGGTGCTGAATTTTGCGCGGATGCATTTGCTTGCTGCTGATTTTCTTCTGACATGATGTTAACTTTCTAAAGAGTGTTTTTAGTTATCGATGATACGTTGATTATAATTTCTTGGTTTTGTTCAGTCACTGGTATTATTTTTAGACTCCTACCTTTACATGGCCCCATGACACAAAAACCGTTATCCGGCCGGTAATGCGCGCCATGCGTGGCACAAATTAGGAAATCTTTCTGGGCAGTGAAGAAGTCACCTTCATTCCAATCCAATTCTACAGCCACATGCGCACATTGGTTAACATACGCATAAGGTTTACCATGAAAGCGTATCACAAAACCTGTAGCAAACTCACCAAGGGCAGGTAATGCAAAACGCAGACCCTTAGCCCCGTCTTGCAATTCTTCACTCTTAAAAACAACAGTCTCTTGGATTCCAGTCATACCTTTAGGCATTTTCCAACAACCAGTCACTTAAACTAGCGAAATCATCAAATTGCTGGATAGGATTAAGATGCTGCCATTGATCAGCCTGTTGCGCACCAAATGTGACGGCTACAGCGCTAACGCCAGCATTTTTCGCCATTTGCAAATCATAACTAGTATCACCTATCATGAGTGTGCGCTCAGGCAATACCACTAAATCTTCCATTAACTCATC
>CAILFU010000213.1 GCA_903833595.1 uncultured Pseudomonadota bacterium | reverse complement strand
GTTTGACTATCAGCAAGGCCAATAAGTTTAACGTCACCCTTAAGGGTTGAAACAGCAATATTCAAGTCCTTGATTTTACCATCAAGTAGCAAGGCATTTTTAACCATTACAGTCACCTCACTGTCTTTAATCTCAGTTGTAGCCTTACCTTCAGTCTTTAACGCGTTTGTTAATTCCTGAGGTTGATCACACCCTATAATCAAGGTGGTTGTCATTAATATTGCACTAAAAATAAATAATTTTGTACGTGGCTTCATTCTAAATTATCGCCTTATTGTGTTATAAATTTTGATGATATTGAGATTATTACTTGCTTAACTTAAGATATTCTTAAGTTAAGCAAGTAATAATCTCAATATTCTTTAATCGAATTCATCTATATTTTGCAAATGTAATAATTGCTATAAATAACCGTATAATCTGACCAATATCACTAATAAAGCACACACTATGAGCAATCAAGACAACATGGAAATTTCTTTCGATGACCCTAAACGGCATTCTTTAGCTAACCGGTCTACTTGGATAAGTGTTGTAGTCAATACCTTATTAACATTAGCGCAAATTGCAGCTGGTTTCTTTGCACATTCCCAAAGTTTGATCGCAGATGGTATGCACTCGTTATCCGACTTGGTTTGCGATTTTCTGGTGCTCATAGCCAGCCATCACAGCAAAAATCCCGCTGACGAAGGTCACCCCTACGGTCACGGCAGAGTAGAAACTGCCGCTTCATTTGTATTAGGTGCAATTCTTGTTGCAACGGGCGGTGCCATCATGGTCGCTGCCGCAATAAAATTGCAGCATCTTGAACACCTGCCCTCCGTTGCGCCTTTAGCATTATGGGTTGCACTTATAGCGCTGGTCACTAAAGAACTGTTATTTCGTTACATGCTAGGCGTAGGTGAAAAACTACGCTCACCCATGCTCATAGCAAATGCGTGGCATGCACGATCTGATGCGGCCTCTTCTCTGGTAGTAGCAATTGGTATCGGCGCCAACCTACTAGGGTTTATTTACGCGGACTCAGTAGCGGCAATCTTAGTTGGGTTCATGATTGTACGCATGGGTATTGTGTTTGCTTGGGATGCTTTTCAAGAGCTTATTGATGCTGGCCTTTCAGTTGAGGAGGTAGACAGCATTCGCCAAACCTTAATAGACACAGTAGGTGTAGAAAGTCTGCATGAGCTACGGACCCGTCGAATGGCGCATCGTGCACTGGTGGATGCGCATATTTTAGTCAACCCTCGCATTAGCGTTTCTGAAGGTCATAGCATTGCAGAACATGCGCGTAAGCGAGTGCTAAAAAGCCATCTCACCGTCTCTGATGTATTAGTGCACGTTGATCCTGAAGATGATATTGAACATGACAACAATGCCCAGCGCATGCTTGGGCGTGAAAGTTTGTTAATTCATCTTGCACCTTTACTCGAAGGTCTGCCAGAACCGAAAAGAGTGGTCTTTCATTATATTGGCGGCAAAGTTGAGGCTGAAGTTTATTTACCTCATGATTTTTTTGAAAATGGCGCTGCATTAGTCAATGCTGAGGCCAAAGTTGCTGAGCGGCTCATTGATAACCAATATTTCAGTACGGTATCACTCAATTGTTTAGTCATGCCTAAATAAATATTGCTATGAATATGCGTTAAGAAAACCTTAAGTACATGTTGCAACAATGCTCACTTTATCAACGATACTTTGTATAAAGGAAAAATGATGACTGCAGCAATACGTTTAGGAGTTCTCAAAACATTAAGCGCCATAGGATTTATATCTTTAGTTACATTAGCTTATGCTGATGAACACACCTACAAACCAAGTGGGCAAGCGACCGAGCGTCCATTAAAGCAGGGTGAAAAGTGGGAAACAGACGAGTCGCTTCGACGAGGCATGAATAATATCCGTCTGGCGATGGCTGAAAACAAAGAGGGTATAACAAAAGAACGTCTTAGCAGTCAGGACTATCAACGATTAGCTAAAGTAATCGACACCAATATTGCCGAGATTGTAAAAAACTGTAAGCTCTCAAAAGATGCAGACAAAGCATTTCATATCGTTGTTTTAGCTGATTTATCAGGTGGCGCTGAATTGATGCGTGCTTCTCCAAAAATTCAGGCCCAACGAGCTGGTGCTTTTGGTGTATTGCAGTCTTTACGCAATTATGGTCAATATTTCCAGCATTCAGGCTGGAAATTAGACGAAGTGAAGTAGGCCGATTTAATCATTTATAGATCAATGGGGTCATTTGACCCCATTGATGTTTTAACTACAAATTTAAAGCCGCTTTTGCCCTCGCAATGGCGGCCTTAACCTGTACCGGCGCTGTGCCACCAATATGATTACGGCTATTAAGCGAACCTTCTAGTGTTAATACCGCATACACATCATCAATAATTTTAGGTGCAAATTGCTGCAATGTCGCCAGCGGCAAGTCACTGAGTTCCACTTTTTTATCCACGGCGTAACGCACAGCCAATGCCACAACTTCATGAGCATCTCTAAATGGCATGCCCTTTTTAGCCAAATAATCTGCAAGATCCGTAGCAGTAGCATAACCTTCACTAGCGGCTTGACGCATATTTTCTTTATTAACGGCTATGCCACGCATCATGTCCGCATAAATTTCCAGCGTTACTAGCAAAGTATCTGCCGTATCAAATAGCGGCTCTTTGTCTTCCTGATTATCTTTGTTGTAAGCTAAAGGCTGGCCCTTCATCAGCGTCAGCAAAGCGGTTAAATGGCCATACACTCGGCCGGTTTTACCACGTACCAGCTCTGGTACATCTGGGTTCTTTTTTTGCGGCATGATAGATGAGCCGGTACAAAAACGATCAGCAATATCTACAAATGCGAATCTTGGTGAGCTCCACAAAATAAGCTCTTCTGACAGCCTTGATAAGTGTGTCATCACTAATGAAGCAGCAAAGGTAAATTCAATAGCAAAATCACGATCAGATACAGCATCTAATGAGTTTTCACATACCCCATCAAAACCCAATTTTTTAGCGACCAATTCACGATCTATTGGGTAGCTTGTGCCAGCCAAAGCAGCGGCTCCCAAAGGCAAACGGTTAATACGACGACGGCAATCAGTAAAGCGTTGCCCATCACGGTTCAACATTTCAACATAGGCCATTAAGTGATGACCGAACGTAACAGGCTGAGCAACTTGTAGGTGTGTAAATCCTGGCATCACCGTATCAAAATGAGCGTCAGCTAAATCCAACAAACTTAATTGTAATTTTTTTAAGGCAGCAATCACTTGATCTGTCGTGGCGCGTAACCACAATCTAACATCGGTCGCCACCTGATCATTACGGCTTCTACCGGTATGTAAGCGCTTACCTGCGTCACCTATTTTATCGGTAAGGCGCTTTTCAATGTTCAAATGCACGTCTTCTAAATCTAACAACCATTCAAATTGGCCTGCTTGAATTTCAAGCAATATTTCAGCTAAACCCGCCTCAATAACCTTCACATCTTCTAGGCTAATAATTTTTTGTGCGCCCAACATTTGAGCATGAGCAAGGGAGCCTTGAATATCAAACTCTGCCAATCGGTAATCAAACCCAACTGAAGCCGTATATTTTTTTACTAGTTCCGCTACCGGTTCATTGAATCGGCCTGACCAACTAGTATTTTTATTGTTGAGTGCGCTTGTCTTTTGTGTCACTTTGCATTTCTCATTTACAGGTCAATTTTAACTATATATTTAATATATGAATCTAAATTTGGCTTCGTTTATTTAGATATTTTTTACATAAATATCTAAATATTGTTTAATAATAATATACTTATATCATCATTATAATGCAAAACTCAAAAGCTACGATGCTACTCAAATTGAAAACCAGCGATGATAAAATCTAATAGATTGCCAAATCTTCGTAATTTGGGCGTTAACTTACGAATATTACTAATCGTCAATACCTTACTGGCATTGGCAGCCATTGTCCTAACTAAAAATATAAGCGAATTCTTTACCTTAATCACGAGTATCTCTGCTGTAGCGCAACCCATGCTACTGCTAAGCCTCTTAGCATTATATATAAGCTACCCACTACTCACTAAACTGGGCTATAGATCAGGCATTTTTGCAATGCTACTCATCATACTATTTGTCTGCAGTAGTGTGCATGGGCTGATTTCACAATTATTTATATTTAGTGATTTACCCAGCTATGTCCGTACGCTTTTCTTCGCCCTCATTGTGACTGTAATTACTTTTTACTATTTTCATTTACATCAACGCGCCTATTCACCCGCGATTGATGAAGCAAGGCTACAAGCCCTGCAAGCACGCATTCAACCACATTTTTTATTTAATTGTATCAATGCGGTGTTATCACTCATTCGCAGTCAACCCAAGCAGGCAGAAATAGCATTAGAAGACATGGCGGATTTATTTCGCGTATTAATGGCCGATAACCGTGATTTAGTAACGCTCGCTGAAGAAATAGATTTATGTCGTAAGTACTTAGC
>CAILFU010000212.1 GCA_903833595.1 uncultured Pseudomonadota bacterium | reverse complement strand
TTTATTTTGCCGCATGCGCCAGAGATGGCAGTCACTCGTAATAGTGGCTATATTATGCCTGCTTGGTATGATTTATATGGCCTTACCGGTAATAGCCAAGAAGATGAAAATGGCATCAATACCAGTCAAAAATATATTCATTCACTCATACAAAATGAAATAAATCGAGGTATTAGTTGTGAACGCATAGTACTCGCTGGCTTTTCGCAAGGCGGCGCAATTGCGCTACATACCGCAATAAGATACCGAGAAAAGCTGGGGGGGGTTTTGGCATTATCCACTTACCTGCCGCTTAAAAACAAGCTCACCACTGAAGTGCATCCAGCTAACGCAGGCATTCCCATCTTCATGGGACATGGCATTTATGATGACGTGATCAGCTTAGATATGTGCAAACTTTCACTCAACACATTACAAAACAATCATTATGTGGTGAATTGGCATGAGTACAACATGGCACATTCCGTGTGCGTGGAAGAAATTAACGATATTCACGCATTTTTAAAGCAGGTTTTGCTATAGGATTTGGTAGAATAGTCCGTTGATTCCATCTCAATTATTGCTATGACTATTCCTAAAATCAAAACTATAACGACATCTCCCATTGAACAACCAGAAGATTTCGAGCATGCTTTCGCAGAATTAGCAAACATAGTCGCACAGATGGAGTCAGGCCAAATGCCTTTAGAAACTTCACTAGCAGCCTATCAGCGCGGCAATACACTACTACAATATTGCCAAAAATCACTCGCAGACGTAGAGCAGCAAGTGCAAATTTTGAATGAGCGTAATCAGTTACTACAGTTTAAGTCTCAAGACGACCAATGAAAAATGGCTGGTTCGTAACTGATACTTCTGAGCAAGATTTTGCAGACTGGGTGCTAACTAAGCAATCGCGCATCGAGCACAAGCTTAATCACACACTGGCTTCTGCCGATTTGGCCCCTGAAAAATTACATAGCGCTATGCGCTACAGTGCCCTTGGTGGTGGCAAACGCGTACGTGCGCTACTTTGTTATGCGGCTGCTGAATTATGTGAAACCGACATTGCTATAGCCGATGCGGCTGCTTGTGCAGTCGAACTCATACATGCATACTCTTTAGTACATGATGACATGCCATGCATGGATGATGATGATTTACGTCGCGGTAAACCAAGCTGTCATAAACAATATGATGAGGCTACCGCACTACTAGTCGGTGATGCCCTGC
Source organism: uncultured Pseudomonadota bacterium (assembly GCA_903833595.1). Taxonomy (GTDB): domain Bacteria; phylum Pseudomonadota; class Gammaproteobacteria; order Burkholderiales; family Methylophilaceae; genus Methylotenera. The sequence continues at coordinate 494 of CAILFU010000212.1, read as the reverse complement.
AAAGCTTAGCCTTCGAAATATTATCTAAACCACAGCAAGTCGATAACGCAAGTCAACAAATGCATATGCTCCATATTTTAGCCCAAGCTTCAGGCTCAATTGGCATGGCGGGTGGCCAAGCCATTGACTTAGCCTCTGTTGGAAAAGCACTGACTCAAGCAGAGCTTGAGTCTATGCATCAGCTTAAAACCGGGGCACTTATCCAAGCCGCTGTGTTACTTGGCGCAGCAAGTGGCTCAAAACTGCAAATAACCGCAGCGCGTACTTTTGCAGCAAATATCGGCCTGGCATTTCAGGTGGTGGATGATATTTTAGATGTTGAAGCAGATACCAGTACTTTAGGCAAAACCGCGGGCAAAGATGCAAATAGCAACAAACCCACCTACGTGACTATTTTAGGCTTAGACGTAGCCAAGCAGCATGCTCAGCATTTATATGCTAATGCAATTATTGCACTGAGCCCTTTTGGCGCTAGCGCTCATCGTCTAAAAGAA
>CAILFU010000211.1 GCA_903833595.1 uncultured Pseudomonadota bacterium | reverse complement strand
TAAACTTACGCCTAGGTCGTTTTTGATACTCATCTTGCTGTTTAGAAATGAGCGCTTCAAGTCTATCCATTTCGAGCGCCGCTGCACTTAAGTCACGCATATTAAGTGATTTGCTTGTGGTTTCTTGATTGCCAGCCTCAGCGTCTTTTGCGGTAGGTTTCTGTGCTGACTGCGACTCTACTTTGCGGGTAGACTGAAGTTGTGTCATTAATGCTTGCGCTTGTTTTTCAAGTGCCGCTACATGTTTTTGTTCTTTTGTTTCTTCGGCCGTTAGTTCAGTCGCTCTTTTATCGGCGCTAACTTGCGCCATAGGCTTAACAGTAAACTCTGTCTTTTGTTGCTTAAGAGTAGGCAATGCGGATTTCATTTTTCTATCTTGATCGGTATTGCCACCTCGATCCAAATTAGCCTGCGCTAACACTTCGGCCTTATCAGGCGTCGTATTGGTTTTAGCATTCACCAACATCACTTCTAAAGTGGGTAATTTATCGGCAATTTTTTTAAGTTCAGGTTCAAAATGAATGCTTAACAACAGGGCGTGCACTAGAATTGATAGCCATATGGCAATCGTCATTACGCGCATCGTTTTTAATTTTGTTGTGAACGAGGCAAATACGCTTGCTTGAGCGATAGAGGAATATTTTTTTGGTTGGTTAACCAACGTTGAGCTCTGCCGAAGATTTTAAAGCATCAAGAATTTTTTGGTGTACGCCACCAAAGCCACCGTTACTCATGGCTAATACATAGTCGCCCGACTTTGCAACGCCTACAATGGCCGCCACCATACGATCTAAATCATCATAAACCATTGCTTTATGTTGAATGGGGGCAAGCGCTTCGGTTGCATCCCAACCCAAATTCGCGCCATAGCAAAATACCAAATCTGCACTTTCTAAACTTGCCGGCAACGCATTTTTCATGACGCCGAGCTTCATGGTATTAGACCTCGGTTCTAATACTGCCAAGATACGCGCTTTGCCGACTTTGCTACGTAAGCCTGCCACTGTAGTAGTAATGGCTGTGGGATGATGCGCAAAATCATCATAGACAGTAACGCCATTCACCACGCCACGAATCTCCATACGGCGTTTTACATTTTTAAATTGAGCTAAAGCTGCAATGGCTACTTCAACAGAAACGCCAACATGGCGGGCGGCGGCAATACTCGCTAAAGCATTCATACGGTTATGTTCACCGAGCAAATCCCAAGCGACGTGGCCTTGCAACTTACCCGCAAACATCACATCAAAACGACCGTCACCTTGTGGGTTAACGGCTTGCCAATCAGTATCTGAGCCGAACTTTTCAACAGGCGTCCAACAGCCTTTATCAATCACGCGCTGCAGACTGGCTTCTTTGCCATTGCTGACGACCAAACCATTTTCTGGCACGGTACGCACTAAATGATGAAACTGCTTTTCTATCGCATCTAAATTATCAAAAATATCTGCATGGTCATATTCAAGATTATTCAGTACGGCCGTGCGTGGATGATAATGCACAAACTTTGAGCGCTTATCAAAAAATGCCGTATCGTATTCATCGGCTTCAATAACAAAAAATGGCGAAATGCTTTTAGCATCTTGTTTGGGCGCTTCTGGTAAACGCGCAGAAACTGCAAAGTTTTGCGGTACCCCGCCAATTAAAAAGCCAGGCGCTAAGCCTGCGTATTCTAGAATCCAAGCTAGCATCGAGCTGGTGGTCGTTTTACCATGAGTGCCCGCCACAGCAAGCACCCATTTACCTTGCAACACGTTTTCTGCCAACCATTGCGGGCCAGAAATATAAGGTAAACCACGATTTAAAATTTCTTCCATCAAAGGGTTACCGCGAGACACCACATTGCCAATGACGTAAATATCTGGATTAAGTGACGTTTGTGCAGGATCAAACCCTTCGATCAGTTCTATCCCTTGCGCCTCAAGTTGCGTGCTCATAGGTGGGTATACATTGGCATCACAGCCCGTCACTCTGTGCCCAGAGGCTTTTGCCAATACCGCAATGCCCCCCATAAACGTGCCGCAAATACCTAAAATGTGAATATGCATACTCTTTACCTAGCTTAAATTCGGCGCTAACCAACGCTCTAAATATTCTTTTGTTAATCCTCTACGTTTCGCCATATCCAGTAGCTGATCTTCGCCTATCTTATCCACACTGAAATATTTAGCATCGGCATGAGCTAAATAAAAGCCTGACACGGCAGCACCAGGCGTCATAGCAAATGATTCTGTTAAGTGCATATCAATGGTATCGCATTGCAACATTTTAAACATGTCTGGTTTTACCGTATGGTCTGGGCAAGCTGGGTAGCCTGGCGCAGGCCTAATACCTTGATATTGCTCTTTAATCAGGGCTGTTTTTTCTAAATTTTCATTGGCAGCATAACCCCAAAAATCTAGACGAATGCGCTCATGCATGTATTCGGCAAACGCTTCGGCTAATCGATCTGCTAATGCTTTGAGTAAAATGCTGCTGTAATCATCATGCGCATCTTCAAATTTTTTGATGCGACTTTCTATGCCCAGTCCAGCGGTCACAGCGAACATACCAATATAGTCAGGCACTACATCTTTAGGGGCAATGAAGTCCGCCAAACACTGGTTGGGGCGTGCT
>CAILFU010000210.1 GCA_903833595.1 uncultured Pseudomonadota bacterium | reverse complement strand
TTGTAATTGATTTGCATGGCAAAGCTGGCAATCACGTTGATAGGATATCTGTTTTAGGCGCATTTCTTTGCCTTCTTGCTGATGGCAATTGGTACATGATAATTCACGTACATCCCATATGCCATTTGGGCCTTGCACTAACCCAACATGCTGGGAGTGAGGAAATTTTAAACCTGATTTTTCAATTAGGCGCGCCGTTTCTGCTTGCGGGATACGTTCTGTCTTTTGTACGGTACCTTCTTCAACCGTCCCAGTGGTAAAAGTGAGTTTGAAGTCTGGATGGTCAAAATCAAAATCTCGAATATCAGGAAGAGTCGTTTTTGCATCAGCCGCTTTAATGTTGGCGTGACACTTTACGCAAGTTGCATTGTCTTGCCTTGCTATTGGATTGGGTGCTTTATGTTCTCGATGGCATTCAGCGCAACGTATCCCATCAGAAAATAAGCTAGTCGTTTTAAACACACGTTTTTGCAATGCTGGGTCTGCAATATGAGGCGGAATATCCCGATGGCATTTTACGCATGCTTTATCTGTCACTTTACGCGTTAACACTTCATGGCAATTAAAACATTGGGAGCCAAAATGCAGGTGTGAATTAGAAATGTGACCCGGGCTCCATACTCGATCAAAACCAAGTGGAAGCTGTGCCATGGTTTTGTGTAATTGTGGGATTAAGTTCTGCGCTATTGGCAATGCAAGGAACATCAGCGCAATAAATGCGACCATCCATAGTGCTAATCGCCGTTTAAAGCTTGAAGCCCCTCGTAAGGGCTCATGAGTGCGTAATTTTAAATCTTGAAAGTCATCTGGCAGTCTTTGTAACAGCAAGAGAGAAACCGCCAGATTGACATCTGGTGGTGCAGGCTCAACCTTCAATTGATAAGGGCCAATGGTCACCAGCTTACCATGCGTAAGCTCAACGTTTTGTAGCACATTGCCTTCTACTGCAAGTTCACCATTGATTGCTACGAGATATAGCTGACCATCGTCCAACCTTTTAATAACGGCATGATGCATTGCTAAGCGTGGATCTAGCAAATGTATCGTGCACTCTGCGCCACGCCCGATAGTAATTTCTTCAGCCGTTAAGGTGCGATAACTGCGAGCCAATACGCCTCGAGAGTTATGAGAAATTTTGATTAAAAGGCAATTAATCATACGGATATTAAATTACCAATAAAAAAATACAGCGACAACATGGGCAATCATCGCCATTAATAAAGCAATAGCAAAGGGTACGTGGAAATACAGCCAGAAACCCATCCTAGCGCGGTACATTAAATCTTGCCTAGCGCGTTTTACCAAAGATTCACGTCTTACCATGATGGAATAAAGGTCACGGTATAATTTTCGGTGCTCTATAGGCAAGTCATTACCCAGCAACGTAAGTTGTTGTACCGCCGTGGCCGTGGGACAGTCTGGCTGGAAACCTTTGAGTTGCTCTAGCAAACCAATGCCAATCGATGTTTCGCGACAAGCACGTGCCACGGTGTCGTTGATGTCATCTGGCATCAACAATGCAATCTGACGCGCCATCTTGTCTGATTCTGCAATACGGAGTAGTAGCCCATCTAGGTTATCTTCGCCCATATTTTCAGTCATTAGGCGTGGATAAATCATATAAGCGTAATTACCAAAAAAGCCACTCACTACGACCACTAGCAAAATGCCATAAGTGACTGTATGAATATTAAGGCCAAAGTGTAAGCCACTATGCAATGTCGCCAAGAAAATGAGGGCAGTACCTAGATAAATATGCGCTGACAACCATCCCTGGGTAGTACCACTACTGCGATAGCGGCGTTTTCTTATTCCGTACCACGCCATCCAAAATACGAGTGCAGCAGAAGCTGTACCTAGGCTATACCCTAACCAACTGCCACCATAGTGCCCAACCGCCGGCTCAAATAGTAGGTAAGCAGAAAATGCAATTAAAATGATGATGACCGCTAATTTAAAGTAGCGGTATTTTTTGTAGTCAAAGATATTGCTATGTTGCATCAGCCTACCCTCTAATTTTCATCTGCGCTGATTAAACTAGCATCACCGGCACTGCCACTAGCATAACTGAGTAGTTCTTCTGGTTTAACGCGTAAGGCTGCGCCAACCGGACAAGCACGCACACACACTGGACCGCCAGTAATATCCTTGCACATGTCACATTTAACTGCCACTTTGGCCCCATCTATCACCGGCAATGCTTTCGGCTGTATGCCTAATAACATCTGCCAAATACTAGGTTCAGGCTGGTCATGAATCACCGACATTTGTATAACGTCGTAAGGGCAATTTTGCTGGCAGTTACCACAACCAATGCAGCTGTCATCAATATAGACCTCGCCATGCGGGGCACGATGAATTGCATCAGGCGGACAATCTTTCATGCAGTGTGGATGTTCGCAATGACGACATGAAGTGGGGACGCGAATGTTTGCAAATATTGGTCCCGCATCACGGTCTAAACGGGTTGCCCCGCCATGAGTGTCGGCACACGCTTGCTCGCAGTGATTGCAGCGTACACATAATGATTCATCGATGAGCAACACATCGGTAGCTTCACCCACACCTTGTTGAATTAGGAAAGAAATCAGACTTGATGGTGTGGATTGCGTGCTTGCAACTTTATTAACATCAAAAGCGGTTTCTAGTTGCTGACGATTTTCGTTATCTTGCAAGTGTTGCAAGTAGCGCGCATCGAGCTCACTACGAATTTCAGGATTACGAGCAATAATGTCTCTCATCCGCCCTGCTTCTATCAACACGGCGTCAGTTGCAATTGCTGCTCGCACAGTCGCATAACGCGGCTCACCAGAAACTAGTGACATTTCTCCAACATAGTTACCAGCTGCCACATAAAATAATACAACCTCTCTACCCCCTATCATACGTGAAACCGTCACCGATCCACTTTGAATCAGGTAAAGCCCATCAGCCTCATCCCCTTCATGGAATAGCTCTTCACCCGCCGCATAGCTTTTAAGTGTGGCGTTATTAGCGACATCATTAAGGTCATCTTCACTGAGAGACAAGCCTATACAGAGATGAACAATCGTCTTGATAGCCACTTCATTGAGTATTCGGCGCATTGACTGCACTGAATCAATGAGCTTTTGCATCACACGCCTAGGCGTTTCTATTAACACGCATGGCTTGCTAGCGCGGACCGTACCGGCTCGGCGCCGACCTGATACCAACGCCAGCTCACCAAAAAACTCTCCAGTTTTAAGTGTGCCGTCTGGGATATCGTCATCGTCAATGAGAATGTCCAGCTCACCTTCGACAATAAAGAAGAATGTAGTGCTGTAATCATTTCTTTTGAAAATAATATCGCCTGCTTTTGGCAACAGAATATTGCTTTCTAGCACCAATTCTCGCAACTGCAAGGTATTGAGCATAGCCAGTAACGGCACACTCTTACGAATTTTCTGCAATACATCATCAATACCTCGGTCTGAACAAAAGTTTGCAAACTTTTCACGTAACAAAGTGCTGTCCGCAGGTTCAACCGGGTTACCTAAGATGTATTCAATGACCTCATACCCTTGATTAATCCCTTGCTTGATTAAAGGGTATCCGGCTAATGCCCCAATAATATATACGCCGGGAATGCTTGATTCGTAGTGTGAGGATAGCTGGGGAAGCGCCTCTAAATCGGGAGTTGAAAACCCCACACCAAAACTCTCTAGTTGTGGGCGAGAGGGTAGCGCACCAAGTCGGGCGATCACACGGTGACAAGGAATGCGTTCAACGCCATTCGATGTATTGGCAAACACGGTAATTGGAAACTCGCCTTTAGTATTAACTTCTATAGACTGAGGTTTCGTTTCCAGCAACCAATCCAACGCCCCGCGTTTTCTAGCATCAGTCAATTGGCTAAGGTTGCTATCCTTACAATTAC
>CAILFU010000209.1 GCA_903833595.1 uncultured Pseudomonadota bacterium | reverse complement strand
GGCTCTACCCCAACGGTTTGGGGAAATTCTGAGGTGGAGGCGAATGGCCGTTTAAGGCGCACCACCATTTATGGCGTTGATGCAGACTTTACAAGGGTATTTAGCTCTACCGTTAATATAGGTAATTTTTTGCCACGGGAGGGGGCAGGTGGTTCTCGAGGGTTTGTGGTATTGGGCAGTAAGTTACGTAATGAATTATTTGGTAGCACTAATCCGCTAGGGGCAAAGCTACGTATCGGCGGACTACACTTTAGGGTAATTGGTGTGCTCGCGCCTAAAGGTCAATTTTTAGGCATTGATTTAGATGATACGGCTTTCATTCCGGCTTCGCGTGCGCTAGAACTATACAACCGAGAAGGTTTGATGGAAATCCATGTCACCTATGCCGAGGGAGTGCCTTCATCTGCCGTCGCAACTGCTGTGAAGAATCAACTCAAAATTCGGCATGGGCATGAAGATTTTACTGTCACGACCCAAGAAGATATGCTCAAAACGCTGTCTAATATTTTGAATATTCTCACAATGGCAGTCGGTGCATTAGGTGGAATTTCTTTGTTGGTAGGCGGCGTGGGGATTGTCACGATTATGACAATATCTGTCACCGAGCGTACCAATGAAATTGGATTGTTAGTCGCATTGGGCGCAAAACAACGCACCATACTTAATTTATTTTTAAGTGAATCAGTCATACTGGCTTTGCTAGGTGGTGCACTAGGTTTGTTGTTAGGCGTTGGCCTGGCACAATTAATTCGTTTAGCATTACCCACATTACCTGTGCACACACCATGGAGTTTTGCGTTTGCAGCGCTGGTAATGTCGGCATGTATAGGATTGCTAGCGGGCGTATTGCCTGCAAGAAGCGCTTCACGGTTAAATCCTATTGAAGCATTGCGGGCAGAGTAACGTAGCTTAGCTTACTTAATTAACTGTGCATATTTTGCCCGTATCTTAGCTGCCTTAGGGGCTGCCACTGCCATGCAATAAGGTTGATTAGGATTCTTATCAAAGAAGTACTGATGGTATTCTTCTGCCGGGTAAAACAGTTCTGCACCATTGATTTGCGTCACGATGGGCGCATTAAAGATATTCGAGGCATTAAATTCCGCAATCATTTTTTCAGTGGCCTCACGTTGCATTTGATTTTGACAGAATACTGCTGAGCGATATTGCGTGCCTATATCATTGCCTTGGCGGTTAGGTGTGGTGGGGTCGTGCGATACTAAAAACACCTCTAGTAAAGTTTCAAAGCTCACTTGGTCCGCGTCAAAGCTAATCTGTATTGCCTCAGCATGGCCTGTGTCACCATTGCAAATCGCTTTGTAGTTTGGATTAAGGGTATGCCCGCCAATATAGCCAGAAACTACTTGATTGACGCCACGCAGTTGACTAAATACAGGCTCTGTACACCAAAAACAACCGCCTGCAAAAATTGCAATTTGTTCATTACTCATAAAATCTCCTTTAAATTCCTTTTAAAATTGGCCTTAACTTTTGTTAATTAACTTTACAATAGTTAGTCAATCTTCCATTCAAAACATTGCATCAGGTTTAACTATTTTTTAATCATGAGTTTGAACGCGTTATATGTAGATTTTAACTCGTACTTTGCTTCGGTTGAGCAACAACTGCTGCCGGAGTTGCGTGGCAAGCCTATTGGTGTTTTAGCTGTAATGGCAGAAACCACCTGCTGTATTGCTGCAAGTTATGAGGCTAAAGCGTTTGGCGTAAAAACTGGTACGCTTGTACGTGATGCGCGCAAACTGTGCCCTGATATTATTTTTGTTGAAGCAAGGCCGCCCATTTATGTGGCGTTTCATCATAAACTGATTGAAATTGTAGAAAGCTGTACACACGTAGAGAAAGTGCTTTCAATAGATGAGATGGTGTGTCGGTTGACGGGAAGCCAGAAAATTCCTGACAATGCGCTCAAGCTGGCTGCAATCATTAAACGAGCCATTCATAAGCAGTTTGATTATATCCGTTGCTCCATCGGCATTGCACCGAATACCTTTTTGGCTAAAACTGCGTCAAATATGCAAAAGCCAGATGGCTGTGTTTTGATAGCGCAGCATGAACTTCCCAGCCGGCTCTATGATTTGCGCTTACGTGACTTAAATGGCATCGGGAAGCAAATGGAAGCGCGGTTAAATCGTTACAAAATTACTACGGTAGAGCACTTATACGCAGCTAATCGTCAACAACTACAGGCTGCGTGGGGTAGCATAGAAGGCGAGCGTATGTACGACAAGTTGCGTGGCTTAGAACCTTATTATGTTAAAAATGCACGCAGTAGTTTAGGGCACTCCCATGTGTTGCCACCTGAGCAACGTAATGAAGTAGGCGCAAAGGCAGTGATACATCGCTTGTTGCAAAAGGCCTGTGTGCGTATGCGTAGTTACGATTTATTGGCCAGCAGAATCAGTATCAAGGTTAAGTTTAGAGATAGTGCTGAATATAAAGCGCTACCTAGCTGGGGGATGGAAAGTGCTATTTCGCCAACGGATAGCACCTTACGTTTAATTGAGGCGCTCGAAGCATTTTGGTTGCATTATCCCAAAGCTATGCATCAACCTTTCTCTGTAGGTATATCATTTTCTGGTTTAGTGACAGCTGAAGAGGTGGCAAGAGATTTTTTTCAAATAGAACCCATTGAAAATGAGAAAAAACTGAATAATGCGATTGATACGCTCAATTTAAAATTTGGTAAAAATACTATTTATTTTGGGGGAGCACATCAGGCGTTAAAAGATGCGCCTATGCGTATAGCATTTAATCATATTCCTGATTTAGTGGTAGAGGGGGACGCTTAAAAAATATTCTTTATGCCAGTTAAAACTTAGCACCACGAAGGTTACAGACTTTTGTGGCTGGATTTTCAGCAGACATCATATCCATCTGGCTTAATTTCATGGCGATGGCGCAATCTACACACTTACCTTTAGATTCATCGTAACCAATAATTGCTTCTAAACCTTTGACGTTGGTCATAATCGTTTCATCTAAAACGGCTTCACCCATTTTTGCGCCAGTAATATCAGCGCCTGTTAAGTCAGCTTTACTAAAGTCTGCACGAAATAAATCAGTGTTACGTAAGTTGGCATTTCTAAAATCGGCAAATTTGAAATTTGAGCGATTGATGTCTGCACCTTCAAAGTTGCTGTTGGAAAATTTACCGCCAATCGCATCAAAACGCATTGCACCCATAGGTTGGTTGCCAATATCTAACCCAAAGCGGCCTTTTACAATGGTCGCTTCACTCATATTTACATTGCCTAAAGTCCCTATCATGCGGGCGTTAGTGAGGTTGGCGCCATGAAAATTGGTTTTATCAAAAATCGCCTGAAAAATCGTAGCGTTAGTGAGGTTAGTATTGCTTAAGTCGGCATTTTCAAGTCGCGCTAGATTTAAGTAAGCCCCTTGTAGATTAGCGCCGGTTAATTTAGCCCCCATCAATTCCGCGCCAAAAAAACTAATATTTTGCATATTGCAATGGCTTAAATTCATACCATTGAAAACCAAGTAGCCAGCGTCTTTGTTACTTAAGTCACAAGTTTTGCTGTTAATTTGTTTAAGTGCATCAGCTTGGCTGATTTTCTCACGAATAGGCTCAGCATTTTTAGCGTAAAAGGCATTGGCCTTATTGATGATGTTATCCGGCGTAAGTAAGAATGTCTCGCGTGAAGCTTTACTGCCAAAACAGTAGGTTTTGTTTTTGTAGAGTTCATTAATTTCGCACTTAGTTTGAATCATCACCCCATCAGATAAGCCAGTTGTGCAGTGATCGCCAAACTCGCCAGCAAATGTAAGGTTGGCTAAAATTAAGCCAAAAACTAAAATTAACTGCTTAATTATATTCATAATTTCTCTCCAAAGTGCCACATCATTATTGAATAACTAACACATAATTTTAATTAAATGATAAGTAAACGATATCTGATATTACTGGGAGGTGCAATGCTTATTTGGCGCACTTGAGCCAAATATTATGAAAAATTATTACATATGGTTAACAATTATTCCGTATTCCTAATTGATCTTAGTCGCGTTAAGTGACTATCTGCAAAATAAATCGCAGAGATTGAAATTAAAAATCAATCTATCGCGCTAATAATCAGCGTAACCAAAATCTAGAATTTTTAGGTTAGAACAATAGGAGAAGTAAATTGAATATTCCAAAAAAGATGCAAGTTAAAATGCTAATACCAACTTTATTGATAGCAGTTTTTACTGCGCCTGCCATGGCTGGTGATCAATATAGCGATACCGCTCGCGTACTGTCAGCAACCCCCCAAACTGAACGTGTGAATATGCCACGTCAAGAATGCCGTACCGAGTATCAACAGCAAACTTATAGCAATGGGTCTAACAATTCTATTGCTGGTGCTGTCATTGGAGGTATTGCAGGTGGCTTGCTAGGCAATACGATAGGTAAAGGTAATGGCCGTGTAGCTGCGGCAGCAGTAGGTGCTGGTGTTGGGGCGTTGGCTGGCAATAGCATAGGTAATAATCAAAATGGCGCTAGTACAAGGTCTGTTCCAGTTCAAAGCTGTTATCAAGTAGATAATTGGCAAGCAGTGAACAGTGGCTATTTAGTCACTTATGAATATAACGGTAGAACCTATACAACCGTCACAAATAGTCACCCTGGCACGTATATTGATGTGAATGTTGTCATAGAGCCGCGTAGCCGTATGGTGCCACCGGTTAGCTATTTAGAGCCGATTAGATATAGTAATCAAGAGCATCGTGATCGTGATAATCATCGTGCATGGGGTAATCGCCACGATGATGATAACCGTCGTGGGGAGCAGTACGGAGAACGTCGTTACTACTAGTTATTGAATCGCCCGATAACGCGTAATCTCAAAACCTCAGTGCCTGCTAAGGCTACTGAGGTTTTATATATTAATATCTCCATATCGCTGTGCTTGCAAGTAAAATCTAAGCTACAGACACTACATTAAGAATATTGCGTGAAAATAACCATAGATTGCGAGTTAACGTCGGCGTTATCAGTTTTGCAAAGTCAAAGCGCTTTGGCGCAATTGCTGGCTAAAGGGCAGGTGGTAGTAGTAAATATGCCGCTTGAAGCCATGGTTTGTGAACAGTATGCCTTGTCATCCTCCCCAGATTATCCCATTGCGGCAATTACTGCTGAGGCCGATGGCCTGGCGGTGGGTGATGCTTATTGGTTACGGGCAGCCCCAGTACATTTAGCCTTGCAACGCGATTGCTTTAGCCTTAGCGAACCTATCCCTTTGCAGTTGGCTCATGAACATGCCGCGCTCATGCTTACCAAATTGAACGCGCATTTTAACCAAGATGGATTAAGTTTTTTGCAGGGCAATTCAGATGCTTGGTATTTAAAATCAGCGCAGTCACCACAAATTAAAACGACACTCCCTAGTGTTGTTGTTGGCAAAAATATCCATCAATTTTTACCGCAAGGTGTATCTTCATCAAGTTGGTTAGCGGTGCTCAATGAAGTGCAGATGCTGTTACATGAGCACCCAGCCAATGTGGCACGTGAGGCGAAGGGTGAGGCTGCCGTGAATAGTGTATGGTTGTCTGGCGGCGGCGTGATGCCCAGTGTTAAAACCTTGCCAAATGATACAAGCACCTTGATGGCTAATAGCATTTTTTATCAAGGTCTAGCTAAATGGGCTGGCTTAACATGCTTGGCATTACCTCATCAGTTAGAGGCTGTTTTGCAAAAGCCTCAACAACAGGTACGATTGGAATTATTGGCAACGCATGATTTAGATGAAAGCTGGTTTAGTTCGCTATTAGCAGCATTAAAAAATCATAAAATTAAACAACTAACGCTTAATTTAGGGTTTTATGATAAATGCTTAGTCGTTAATCTTAAGCCTATGGACCTTTACAAATTTTGGCGTAGCGCAAGGCCTGTGATGGATTATCTGCAATGACCAAAATAGTGCAACGTAAAGCTCAACCCAAGGTGGTTCAGCAGTTAGAGGCCTCAGGTATTTCTGCACTCATGGCGCGTTTGCTATCTGTGCGAGGTGTTAGTGATGTGACGCAAATCAGTGCTAATTTAAGCCATTTGTTGCCACCACAGACACTCACACACAACGCAAGTATGGCGAAGCTTTTAGCTGATGCGATTCAAGCCAATAAGAAGTTGTTAGTGATTGGGGATTATGACGCTGATGGCGCGACCGCCACAGCGGTTGCTATCAAAGGTTTGCGTGCGTTTGGTGCAAAAGTTGAATTTTTAGTGCCCAATCGTTTTGAATATGGCTATGGATTGACGCCCGAAATTGTAGCGCTAGCCGCCACTCAAACCCCCGATGTAATTATTACGGTAGATAATGGTATCGCCAGTGTGGATGGTGTTGCAGCTGCCAACGCGCTTGGCATACAGGTGTTAATTACTGATCACCATTTACCGGGTCAAGTGCTACCACAAGCCGCTTGTATTATTAATCCTAACCAACATGGCTGTACGTTTTCTAGTAAAAATCTAGCCGGTGTTGGCGTCATGTTTTATGCTTTATTGGCTTTACGTGCAGAGTTTAGAGTGCGCGGTGCTTACACGCTCACAGAAGAGCCAAATTTGACAGAATTACTTGATTTAGTGGCACTGGGGACGGTGGCAGACTTGGTGAAGCTAGATGATAATAATCGTATTTTGGTTGAGCAGGGCCTGCGTAGAATTAGAGCAGGCGCTTGCTCGCCAGGTATATTAGCCTTATTGCGTGTCAGTGGTCGCCAGCCCCAAACTACCAATGCGCAAGATTTAGGTTTTAGCGTAGGGCCACGCTTGAATGCGGCGGGCAGGCTAGATGATATGACATTAGGCATTCAATGCTTACTGGCTAAAACAGACATTGATGCGACAAAAATTGCACAACAACTACAAGATTTAAATATGCAACGCCGTAGCATAGAGGCCGATATGCAAGAGGGTGCAAGCCTGTCTTTGGATAACATTGAT
>CAILFU010000208.1 GCA_903833595.1 uncultured Pseudomonadota bacterium | reverse complement strand
CGCATTATCTGCGATTTCCCACAAAAATGCGAGCTTGTCATGGTGAGCTTAAAGTGGCCACCGCCTTTATTGCCTGCGTGACCAGCATGCATAGCACTTTCATCATCGATATTCATGGTGCTGGGCGCAAGCGATTGCAAGCGCACCGTGATTTCTTCAATTAAGGTCATGATGAATGGGTTCGGTGAGGGTGACAAAAATTTAATTGGGTAAGGTTTTTCTAAATGGTTTTATACTGACATGCTGATAGACCTTAGCGCTCACGAATGGGTCATTGTTAGCCCAGTCAGAGGCTTCCGCTAGGTTAGCAAACTCAGCGACAATTAAACTACCAGTAAACCCAGCGGGTCCTGGGTCAGTCGAGTCAATTGCTGGAAAAGGCCCAGCAAGCAATAAGCGCCCAGCATCTTGTAGCGCTTGTAGGCGTTTAAGATGCTCAGGTCTAGCAGCTAAGCGTTTTTCTAAACTATTGGGCGCATCTTCTGCCATGATTGCATACCACATTATTTATTCTCGCCTTTGTCTTCAACGGGTTCTATCAGATAGTTTTTTAAGGCTAAAGTTTGCCCGATGATAAAGATAAACATGATGATTGTTACACCAAATAATTTGAAATTAACCCAAGTATTTTCGTCATAGTTAAATGCAACATATAAATTAAGTATGCCTAATAGCACTAGAAATACCACCCAAACAAAATTAAGTCTTGTCCAAATGGCTGCGGGCGCATCTATCATTTTCGCCATCATTTGTTGGATATAGTTTTTCTTAAAAAATAAGTTGGAAGTCAGTAACACGAGGGCGAGCACCCAATATAAGACGGTAGGCTTCCACATGATGTAGGTTTTATCATGCAGAATTAAGGTCACACCACCGAGTACGCTGATAATGACGCCGCTCACAATGAGCATTTTTTCTACTTTACCATGACGAATTTTACTGTAGATAATTTGCGCAATGGTGGCGATGATGGCGACAGCCGTGGCAGTAAAAATCCCAAAAAACTTGAACGCGATAAAAAATAAAATAACTGGAAACAGGTCGAACAAAAACTTATTCATGGTTTGGGGGTGGTCGCTTTCAAGGCTGGTGCTGCGTTCAAAAAAATCAATGATTAACAATGCTTTAGCGTAAGACGTTATTTTGCTATGATTGATGTTGTGTCGCAAGACGTATTTTTCAAGTCCAATTAATTTTATTGTCCATTAAGCATTCATTTCATGTCACTCATCTTTGATTTACATTCGCACTCTAATATATCTGATGGCCTATTAAGCCCGGCTGAATTAGTAGCGCATGCCGCTACGCATGGGGTAGACGTGTTGGCACTGACGGATCATGATGATGTTAGTGGCTTAGCGTTGGCAAAAGTTGCAGCAGCTGAACACAATATACAATTGGTCAATGGTGTTGAAATTTCAGTCACTTGGAAAAAGCGCACATTACATATTGTCGGTTTAAATATTGACCCAGAACACTTGGCCTTAAAAATAGCGTTAGCTAAAGTACGCATCGCTCGTGATTTGCGCGCCCAGCAAATGGGTGAGGGTCTAGCTAAAGCCGGTATTTTAAATGCTTATGAAGGGGCAAAATCGATTGCCAAGCAAAGTATTATTACCCGTATTCATTTTGCGCGGTTTTTAGTCGAAAATGGCCATGCTAAAGATACCAAAACGGTATTTAAAAAATATTTAGTCAGAGGTAAGCCGGGTTTTGTTGATCATCAATGGATGGACCTAGAGCAAGCGGTCAATCTTATTGCGCAGAGCGGCGGCAGTGCGGTGATTGCGCACCCTGGGCGTTATGATTTGGGCTCGGTAAATATGTTAGAGCTCTTGCATGAGTTTAGAAGTTACGGCGGAGCTGCGATTGAGGTGGTGACGGGTAGCCATACGCCACCGCAGTATCAACAGTTTGCCAAGCTAGCGCATCAATTTAGTCTGAAGTCTTCGCAAGGTTCAGATTATCATGGCAAAGGCATTAGTTTTATGGAAATGGGTCGCTTGGCTGATTTGCCAAGCAACTGCGTGCCAGTATGGCAAGATTGGCCTCAGTTTCAATCGCCTAGTATCAGCGCGCTCAGTTAAATACAGCAAAGATAGTTAAGGTAAGTTTGTTAAAATAATCAATAAGATTTGGCATGTCACAATTTTTCAATATTAATTTAGATAATCCGCAAGCACGTCTTATAGGACTTACAGCAGATATTTTGCGTAGCGGCGGTGTGATTGCCTACCCGACTGATTCTGGCTATGCCTTGGGTTGCATGATAGGCCATAGTGAAGCGCAAGCACGCATACGGCAAATTCGCGGTGTAGATGAGCAACATTTATTTACGCTGGTCTGTCGTAATCTAAGTGAGTTGGGTAATTATGCGATTGTGAGCAATAGCCAGTTTCGGCTACTTAAAGCGAACACCCCCGGTGCGTATACCTTTATTTTAAATGCCACGCGTGAAGTGCCGCGAAAATTGCAACACCCCAAGCGCAATACCGTGGGTTTGCGAGTGCCACAGCATGCGGTAGTGCAAGCGATACTAGAAGCCATTGATGCGCCCTTATTAAGCATGACGCTGTATGTGCCAGATGAAGATGCCGTGCTGAGTGAGGCATGGGAGATTCGCGACAAGTTAGAGCATAGGGTAGATTTAGTCGTTGATGCAGGGCATTGTGTCGCTGGTGCAACCTCTGTCATTAATTTAACCGAAGATGCCCCCGT
>CAILFU010000207.1 GCA_903833595.1 uncultured Pseudomonadota bacterium | reverse complement strand
TTTTTGCATAGCCAATTCTAGTGCTGCAATATCTAAATGACCGCTACGACTGGTTTTTTCTACTAAATCAAAAAATACCTGCACATCACGATTGTCCCCCGCATCGACCAAGCACTTGCCCCCACCAAGTTGCAACCAAGTACTTTCTAGCCAGCGCCGCACGGGTAGCCTGCCCTGCCCCTCAAAAGCACCCGTTAGCACTGCCTTCACATGATTCAATCGCAATAGTCCATCTGCGCTCATATGTTGCAAACGCGCTTCGTCATGCATCGCCGACCAAAGGGTATCGCGGTGGTTATTTGCCGCTAAGACGTGCAAATCTGCCAAGGTCAGCCCACACCATGGTGCACGCAACAAATTAAGCCAATGTGTCCTATCTGCTCGATGATGCAAGGCACATACCAGCGATAAGGCATCTTGTACCGTCTGCCGTTCATTTAACTGCTCAATTTCTACGGCTTGAAAATTCAGGTGCGCATGATTACGCCTAATTTCAGAAACCAACTCTTTTAAATGGTTGCGACTGCGCACTAACACTGCAATTTTTTGTGGCGCGGTATTTTGCGCATGTAATTGAGTAATTAAGTCTGCGACATAATTGGCTTCTAGCTGTTTGGTATTGCTATTTGAACTTGGGGAATCAGTAGTATCTTCATCCTCTACATTTTTAATAGAGGCATCTAAAATAAGTGGATGTACAACAACCCCTTCATCGGCAATGCTACTGCGGGTTGCGGTAAATGCTCGATAACTAATTGCCCCTTGATTAATATTGTCAGCAGCCGGAAAAACTTGCTCAAAGGCTTTGTTGATCCAATCAACCACCGCAGGCTGAGAGCGATTATTTCGGCTTAATTGCAAACGCGTCAGTGGCAAATGGCCAATGCCAAATTCACTGGCTTGTAAAAATAAGCTCACATCCGCTTTACGAAAACGATAAATCGACTGCATGGGATCCCCCACACAAAATAAGGTACGACCATCATTGGCTTGCCACCCTTCAATCAGCTTTTCTATCAAAGCCATTTGCACCGGGCTGGTGTCTTGAAACTCATCGATTAATAAATGAGAAATCTTATAATCTAGTTGTAGCGCTAAATCAGTTACGCCCTGCTCATTTTCCAAGGCCTGCTGGGCACTTTGCGCAATCGCAACAAAATCAACCTCGCCCGCCGCTTGAAACACCAACCACAAATGCGTGTTAGCTTTTACCAGTAACTGGGTCAATGCCAATATCACCTGCTGACTCTCTGCCAGTGTGGCAATGGCGGGTAAGCTCAATATATTAGCTACCACTTCATGATTTTCTAAACAATTGACAATGGCAGTAAAATCGTCTTTTTTGCTTTTATGCTCTTTATCCGCAGGAAAACCGTTATTTTTATTGGGACTTTTACGATAAGTTTGCTCTGTTTTAGTCAGTAAAAAATTAGCCAGCGCCTGCCACGCGATTAAGTCATCTGCATCTGCGCTTAAGGTGGTCTGCCAATCTAATAATGGCGCAATATCAGCATCACTATCTAAATTGCTGGCAGCAAAGCGGGCTAACGGCATTAAGGCTTGCTGCACATTAGCGGGTAATACTTGTAAGGCGGCTTTTAAATCATCGGCTATTAAACTTCTAAGGGCATGTTCGGTACTGGCCAGCATGGCTTCAGGTTCAAGGCCGTGTAACTGCATAGCCATGGGCAACCATTGGTCACGCCTAGCCAGCATTTTGGCCAACAACTCAGTTAATTTTTCAGCATTATTATCCATGTAACGCAACGCTGTTGTGACCGTATCGTCCGTCTTTGTTTCATGCATAATTTCGGCAATGGCACGGCGCGCCGCATCGTTATAATGCGTATCGGTATCATCGCTCACCATCGGTTGCCCGCCAAACCGACTGAGTAAAGGCATTTGCCGCGTTAAACTACTACACAAAGCGTCGATGGTTAAAATGCGTAAGCGGCTAGGCTGGCTCAAAATCTGCCACTGGTTCATATTCGATTGATTAAGTGCTTTTTCGGCTAACCCACGTGTGACTAATTTATGCGCTTTGGTTTCAGGGGTTTGCTGCTCAGCATGCGCCAAGCTTAATAAAATGCGGTTGCGCATTTCTGTGGCGGCTTTATTGGTAAAGGTCAGCGCAATAATTTCTTCTGGCTCTTCTACTGTCGCCAATAGCTTTAAATAACGCTGGGTCAGCAGCTCAGTTTTACCGGCGCCTGCAGGGGCTTCTACAATAAATGAAGCATACTCATCTAAAGCACGCGTGCGATTTTCAGCATCCTGTGCATTGAGGTCAATCATGGCTTTAACCCCTCATCCTTTAAAACCGCTTGCCTGTGTTCAAACTGCAGTAAGCGTTCTGGTAAACGCAATAAAGGTTTAACGTCACAATAAACCAAATCCGCTTCTTTGCTAATTGTGACGCTTGCCTCCCCCGCTTTAATTTCATGTGCAATATTGCTTAGACTCAAGTACCAATGTTCGAGTAATGCATCCCAATCACTAAAGCGTTGAAAAGCTGAATGAGCGCTGACTTTTGACAAAGCTGTGACCGCTGGCAATACCCCTGTTTCGGCAGATAATCCAATAAATTTGCTCTCATCACTGCGTATTTTGGCAAAGCATACCGCGGCCACTTCTTCATGCATTAAAGCCAGCACGGTATAAATGGGGAGTTGCGGTTCTGCAATACGCTCATCTGCCCAGCTCTTGTTGGCTACGCTACTGCCCGTTTTGTAATCAATGACGACCAAGCCCCCATCGGCCAAGGTGTCGATGCGATCTATCGTTAAATTTAAGGCTAAGCCATCCACTTCTAGTGCATATTTTTTCTCACATTCTGTCACGGTAAAATCGGCTCGCACCAACTCTAAATCTAACCAAACGTCTAATAACTGCTGCAACCTTTGCTGCTCAATCTGCATCACTTGTGCTGGAATGTGAAAATCACTTTCATGGCCTAAGACCGCTATACTTTTTTCAAT
>CAILFU010000206.1 GCA_903833595.1 uncultured Pseudomonadota bacterium | reverse complement strand
TTGCAAACTGTCGTAACGATCCATATGATCTTCTGACAAGTTAAGCATCGTGGCCGCATCTACCTGCAAACTACTCGTAGTTTCTAACTGAAAGCTAGACAGCTCTAGCACATATACATCAGGCACTTCCATGCTTAGCGCATCTAGTACTGGCAGGCCAATATTGCCCGCCACAATCGTTTTTAATCCTGCCGCCTTGCACATTTCACCCACTAAAGATGTCACCGTGGTTTTACCATTGGCGCCAGTAATCGCAATGACTTTGGCACTCGCTGGACGGTATTGTGCAAATAGCTCAACATCACCAACCACACTAATACCATGATTAATTGCCGCCTGGATTTCAGGCTCCCTCAATGACACCCCAGGGCTCGCTACAACCAAATCCACACCACTAAACATCATTGCTGTAAATGCGCCTGTATATACCTTGACTGCCGGCAATTCAGCTTTTAATGCATCAATACCAGGCGGATGATTACGGGTATCTGCTACAGACAAATGTGCGCCCTGCGTATTCAACCAACGCAAAGCTGACAGCCCTGTTTCACCAAGGCCTAGCACTAATACTTTTTTGTCTTTTAATAAAATCGTCATTTTTACTATTCAATAATTTACGTATTTATCTCAGCTTCAAGCTTGCCAAGCCAATCAAAACTAGCATCATGCTGATAATCCAAAAACGCACGACCACTTGCGTTTCTTTCCAGCCTTTTTCTTCATAATGATGATGTAGTGGTGCCATCAAAAAAATACGTTTGCCTACCCCTGTTTTTCGTTTGGTATACTTGAAATACATCACCTGCACTGCCACAGAGAAGGTCTCCACCACAAACACGCCACCCATAATGAACAATATGAGTTCTTGGCGCACAATCACCGCTACTATGCCCAATGCCGCACCTAATGCTAACGCCCCTACATCACCCATAAACACCTCAGCTGGGTAAGCGTTAAACCATAAAAAACCTAAACCAGCACCGGCCATGGCAGCACAAAACACCATCAACTCACCCGCGCCCGCCACGTAAGGTATGCCTAAATATTTAGAGAAATATAAATGGCCGGCCACGTAAGCGAATATACCCAAAGCACTTGCCACCATGACTGTAGGCAAAATCGCCAAGCCATCTAATCCATCAGTTAAGTTCACAGCATTACTACTACCAACCACGACCAAATACGTAACCACCATGAAGCCAACCGCACTCAATGGCAGCACAAGATGCTTAAAGAAGGGCACAATGAGTGTTGTTTCCACAGGGCTGATATGTGTTCTAAATAAAAACACTGCCACAGCTATGCCAATTAAACTTTGCCAAAAAAACTTGGCTTTTGCTGATAAGCCTTTAGGATTTCTATGGACGACTTTGCGGTAATCATCTACCCAACCTACCGCACCGAAACCCAGCGTGGTGGCTAACACCACCCACACAAAGCGATTATTTAAATCTGCCCATAACAAGGTAGATATTGCGATAGCAACCAATATCAATGCGCCACCCATAGTGGGCGTGCCCGTTTTAATAAGATGCGTTTGCGGACCATCATCACGCACAGCCTGCCCAACTTTGTATTCGGTCAGTTTACGTATCATGCTTGGGCCTGCAATAAATGAAATGGCCAGTGCAGTCAGCGTTGCTAATACTGCTCG
>CAILFU010000205.1 GCA_903833595.1 uncultured Pseudomonadota bacterium | reverse complement strand
CTTTTTGCATCGCAGTTAAACGTTCTGCATAACTCGTGCCGCTTGGCACAGCAATTTTTTTATCAAAAATTTCAGCGATATCTTTTGGTTTACTATTGACTTCATTATTAAAGATAAGCTGTTGCTGAGTTTCTTGATAAGGACTGGAAAATAGCACCAGATGTTGACGCATATTAGTAATGGTCAGATTGGCTGCAGCAATATGTGCCTTACTTTTTAATAAACTAGGTATAACGTCGCTAATACTGTCGGCTAATAAAAAGCGTATTTCATACGAAGGAAAATATTCGTTAACAAATAAAACAGCTAAATCATATTCCATGCCGGCCGGCTGATTGTCATTGTCTAAGTAGTAAGTAGAAGGACCATTGTGCGTGACGAATACAATTTCTTTTTTTGCCGGGTCAATACGAGGCGCAGCTTCAATGGGGTCTGACGGTTTGCAACTTGTTATTAAACATAAAAGTAATGAAATGAAAAATAAACGCATCATGGGTTTATTTTCGCTTGCGCTTATCAAGCGCGAAGCTCAGTCACTGCGCCACTATCAGCGATTAATATAGTGTCAGTCAGGCCGTAAAATATGCCATGTTCCACTACGCCTGGCGTGTTGTTAATGAGGGCATTTAAAGTGCTTGCATTTAGACTTTTATCGAATTTCATATCGAGTACATAGCTACCGTGTGAGGTAATCCAAAAGCCATCATTAGCGGCATTGGGACGTAAATTACCCGTCCCACCGATGGCTTCAAGACTTTTTTTGGTAAGTTGCCAAGCGAAAGGGATAACTTCAATAGGGATCACGAAATTTTGACCAATATGAGCCACTAACTTGCTAGCATCAGCCACTACAATAAACTGCGTTGCGGCTTTCGCCAGTAGTTTTTCTTTAACCAAATCACTGCCGCGGCCTTTGAGCAAAGTCATGTCTGGCGTAATTTCATCGGCGCCATCTACATACAAATCAATACTGCCGATATGCTCTAAAGCAACAATGGGCAAATGAAGTGATTGAGCGTTTTGGGCGCTAATGGTAGAGCTGGCGACCGTAGTGACTTTCAAACCTTCATCTTGCTGGAGACGTGCTAGTTCTGCGATAAAATAATTGGCGGTTGAGCCTGTTCCTAAGCCAACAAGCATGCCACTTTTAACGTATTTTGCGGCTTGTAAAGCGACTAGTTGTTTGTCGTTCATGTACGCCCCTCTAGTGGTTATTTTTATTTTTACTAGGCACTATAATAGCGCGATTAAGGTTTTTTAGGCACTAAAAAAGGGAGCTAATTTAATAGCTCCCTTTAAAAAAAATTGCTGAGTGAAACGCTGATTGTTATTTTAATACGCGGTTTCTATACTCGCCAGTGCGTGTGTCAATTTCGATCTTATCACCTTGTGCACAAAATAACGGTACTGGGAATTCAAAACCAGAAGCGATTTTAGCAGGCTTCATTACTTTGCCTGAGGTGTCACCCTTAACTGCTGGTTCAGTATAGGTAATTTCACGTACCACTGTGGTTGGTAATTCAACGGAAATAGGTTTCTCATTGTAAAAGCGGATATCGACTGCCATACCATCTTCAAGGTAAGGTAAGGCGTCTTCCATAAACTCTGCATCGACATCATATTGGTTGTAGTCAGCATCCATAAAAACATAACTTGGATCTGCAAAGTAAGAGTAAGTAGCTTCTTTTTTCTCTAACACGACGACTTCAAATTTGTCACCAGCACCATATATGGTCTCGCTAGGGGTGTCAGTTAACAAATTTTTAAATTTCATTTTAACGACAGCAGTGCTACGGCCAGATTTAGTGTATTCGGCTTTCACCACTACTAATGGGTCACTGCCGACCATAATTACATTACCGGCGCGAAGTTCTTGTGCTGTTTTCATAAATTGCCCTGCTAAGTTAAGGTTTAGTGATTAGGTATCGCTAACTGCTGTTTAATAAGCTAAGCAGTGCGCTAAAACCGGAAATTATACCTTATTTTTTGCCAACCTTTCACTAAAACTCAGCAATTTAGTGGCAAGGTCTGGTAGGGCGCTGAGTATGTCAGCTTGTTGCCTAGCGTAACTACTCAGCTTAGGCAGGTTTTGGACAAGGCGTGTGAGATGATTTGTATCGCTAACGCTAGCATTCGACCAAGTAAGATGAGCGTCCAATAAGGCAGACTTTATTTCATCCGTAGCTTCACATGAGTAGACTTCTAAAAATGCCTGCATTTTTTTTATATGGGTATGTTCAGTTTGAATGTACGGTTGCCAAATGAAAGGTTTGCTCGCCCATATGGCACGTATCCAGCTATCTTCACCACGAACAAAATTTAAGTCGCATGCCCAAAGTAAATGGTCGTAGTCGGATTGAGATAAAAATGGCAATAGGTACACAGTGACATTTCCCAGCCGTAGCGTATTGGCATTCACTAGCTTAAAATCAGTAAAAATGTTGCTTAGTGTATCTATCGAGCCGTTAAATGGTAAAAATATACTGCTGGTTTGATTGTAGGCACTTAAAGCCAGCAGTAGCTGATTGACATTCGCTTGGGGATAACAAAATAGTGAAATTTTAATTGAGTCTTTTTCGATATCATTTTTAATACCCAATGCTTGCCAAAATTTTGTTTGATCTATTTTAGAATTTAAAAATGCATCTCGCCTTGCGATTAAGCTGTGTTCACGAATTAATCCACCAGTATCATTTTTAAATCCAGGAAAATAAAAATGTTTCGTAATGGCTAGCGTCGGATGTGGTGAAGGCTTTGCATGAAAGTCGCACACCCAAGATTCTGCGGATAGATATTCTAGATTAATCCAAATCGACTGCTGCTGTGTCATTTGCACCAGATAGGCATCAGGTAGTGCGCAGGAAAAAGTTTCGATGACAACCTCTGCTGGCGCGGTTGTTGCAGTAGGCCAAGCGCATACTGTAACACCTTGAATGGCTTGCTCTGCCAGGGCGCTATCTAAATGAGGGATTATTTTTTTTGCAGTGGTAAAGTCATCAATGAATAGTCTTACTCGTACATGATGGTCGTTAACTAGTTGCTGACTTAGGCGCCAACAAATACCGATATCACCATAATTGTCGACAATTTTACAAAAAATGTCCCAGTGCTGACCGTGGTGTTTGCTCATGTGAGTTTCGGGAATATTTAATGACTATGGATTAGGTGCTTGATATTGCACGTCGATAATCTCATATTGCTCGTCGCCGGCTGGCGCGATGACTTTAACAACATCACCTACTTGTTTACCTAGCATGGCGCGCGCGAGTGGTGAAACCCAGCTAATATAGCCCATAGAAGGTGCTAACTCGTCTTTTCCTACGATGCGATAAGTGTGTTCGGTATCATTCTTGAGTGAATATAAAGTCACCCAGGCGCCAAAAAATACTTTTTCTAAGCCTTGTTGAGTCGCCGGATCTACAATAACTGCGGCATCCATACGCTGCATTAAAAAGCGTAAGCGACTATCTATATGACGTAATCGTCGTTTGCCATATATATAATCGCCATTTTCACTTCTATCGCCATTACCGGCGGCCCATGACACTACTTTTACCAAGGCTGGTCGCTCAACCTTTAGCAACTCCTGGAATTCAGCCTCAATGGCAGCATGGCCTTGTGGGGTGATGTAGTTTTTTTCGTCAGCCATATAGATGTGAGTAATTATTTAGAATGCTTATTTTTCTAAAAACTGAACATCCTGCACAAAATAGGCAGTTTCACCAAAGCAAGAGGATGGAATGCCTTTGTGTTCTTCATAAACCAACTTGACTCTTCTGCCCAGCGAGTCATTCACTTTTTTGGCAATAACATCATCTTTAACGGTAAAAATAAATTTTTCAGCTTGTGTGCCTGGCATTGAGACTAAAACAATTTCGCCTTCCCATGTTTTGCAAAGATAGCCTTTGAGTGAAAATTTTTGTACGTAACCAGCACGCTCTCCAGATGAATACACCCAATTTAAAGATGCCCATGTATATAGTGAAAACAGTGTAATCGGTATTATGAATAACCATAACGCATACTTAAATATGCTTTTTACATTACCTAACATGGGGACACCTTAATAAAATGATATGTTGCAGTTCGAGGCTAGATTAAAGCTTAAAAGCAGATAATACCTGTAGCGATGATTTTTAGTCTAGCGTTTTTGTAATGGAGCGTAGGTTATAGAACTATTCATCAAATAGTCAGTCGTAGTTAAAATATTTAATTAATGATTATAGGTGCTTCGTGATGAAAAAATTACTACTGTCGGGACTGTTAATGGGAGTTTCATGTATGGCAAATGCTACTTGTCTTGAGCTTTACAATCATCAATTAACAACATTACAAGGTGACAAAATTAACCTGTGTGATTATCAGGATAAACCAATTTTAGTGGTGAATACTGCAAGTAAATGTGGTTTTACGCCACAATTTGAAGCGCTTGAAGCTTTGTATAGTACTTATAAAGATAAAGGTTTATTGGTTATTGGATTTCCATCTAATGACTTTAGACAAGAGCCAGGTAACGATAAACAAATCGGTGATTTTTGTAAGCTAACTTATGCAGTTAAATTCCCCATGATGACCAAAAGTTCGGTAACCGGTTCGAATGCAAACCCATTTTATCAACAACTTAATGCTAAAACCGGTCAATCACCTAAATGGAATTTCTATAAATATGTAATTTTGCCCGGCGGTAAAGAAGTGTATGCCTATGGCAGCCTTGTTAAGCCTGATTCGGCTGAAATACTGGCTAAAATTAAACCAAGTTTGAAGTAGCTTTATTGGTGATGTTGACTGCTATTTTTGAGTCAAGATGCGGGCTTTTTCCATAATGATGGCTGACAATTCTTCAACTGAGCGGCTGGTAGAATCTGCCCAGGTAATGCCAGCATTACGCATCAGATTTTCTGCTGTAATAATTTCTTGCCGACAATTGTCGATGGAAGCATAAAAACTACCAAATCGACGCTCATTGCGTACCGCATGTAGCCGCTCCGGCTTAATCGTTAAGCCGAAAATTTTATCAAGATGCTTATGCAGAATCTCTGGTAAAGTGCCGCGCTCAAAATCTTCTGGAATTAATGGGTAGTTAGCTGCTTTAATGCCAAACTGCATAGCCAAGTAAACACTAGTGGGTGTTTTGCCGCAGCGTGACACGCCAACTAAGATGACTTGCGCTTCCTCTAAGCCCGAATTAGTCATACCGTCATCATGGTTTAAAGTGAAGTTAACGGCTTCCATGCGGTCATTGTATTTAGTACCCATCACGCTATGTGCAATACCTGCACCTGTGAGTGGTTGCTGATTTAATTCGATACCTAGCGGATCAATAAACGTACTGAACAAGTCTATAAAATAAGCATCAGATTTTTTTAAGGCGCTTCGCAACTCGATGCTACCGATTGACATGATGACCACAGGCCGTCCGCCATTTGCTTCAGCCGCCTGTGAGATGCTGGTTTGTGCGAGCTTGATTTTATCTAGCGTATCGGTAAATGGCATGCGCACTTGGGTGAAGCTTGTGCTTGGAAAGTGCTCAAGCAACTTACCCAAAGCGCCGGCGGTGATACCAGTACCATCAGAAATAAAAAATACGGTACGGTTAATCATTGTGATTTTATAATCATGCTATCCACGTTATTTTTTAGCTAATCGCTGCCAAGTAGTCACCACAGTATCTGGATTGAGTGACATTGATTGAATGCCTTCAGCCACTAACCATTCCGCAAAGTCTGGGTGGTCGGATGGGCCTTGGCCACAAATGCCCACATACTTGCCTAAACGGTTACAGGTTTGGATGGTCATTTTAAT
>CAILFU010000204.1 GCA_903833595.1 uncultured Pseudomonadota bacterium | reverse complement strand
GCCGTACCCCAAGCGCCAGCACCTAGTACAGCTATTTTTGCCATGTAATTAAACCTCTATATTTAATGAGAACACACACTTACTCAAAACCCCAAGTGGATGAAGTTAAAATATAGCCCGACACACCATCTCTATGCTTAACCTTAAGCCAACCATTATTGAGTTTTATATCCGCAACCTCTAACAACACTTCTTTGTCTATAGTGGCGATTAAAGGCGAAGTGACATCGTCTGCCAGCCTCAGTTCCGCTTTGTTAGCAGTCACCAAGACTGTATGCTTGTTAGACAATTGCTTTGCTTCCACCCAATTTAGGCTGCCCTGTGCATCTCGTACTTTAAGCCAATCACCCAAGTTCACCACAACTTCAACAGGGTAATTTTGACTAAGCAGCAACACTTTTTTAGCCGCACTGGATGGCGCATCATAAAGCACGGCTTTAGGCACAGTCACTGAGCGAAAGTCTAGCGCTAAAGCCACAACTGGCATGAGCACCAAACATAACACTAAAACATTTTTTTTGCCGAGAAAGGGCATAGAGCCTAATGTTTTGCAGCAGCTTCCGCGGCTTCAGCTTGCTGTTGTTTTTGTTGCGCAAACAAAGCTTCAAAGTTAATTGGATTCAATAATACCGGCTGGAAGCCTGCACGTACCACTAAATCAGAAACGGTTTCACGTGCGTAAGGGAATAAAATGTTAGGGCAAGTAATGCCTACAATCATCTCTAAGTTTTCTTCTGGCACATTACGGATTTGGAAAATTCCAGCCTGCGTCACTTCAACCAAGAATACGGTTTTGTCTTCTATTTTTGAAGTGACGGTTACTTTAATCGCCACTTCAAATACATTCGCTTCAAGCTGTTGCGCAAAGTTGCTTAATTCAATACCCACTTGCGGCTGAGTACGGTCAGTAAAAATTTGTGGTGCATTAGGGATTTCTAATGATGCATCTTTAACATAAATTTTTTCAATGCTAAAACCAGCTTGCTGTGCTTGTTCTTCTGCTGCTACTTTGTTATCTTCTTTTGCCATGATTTTCTTTAGTTTCTAGTTAAATAAAAGGGTGAATGAATAAGTTGCTACTTGATAAAAACGTCATTTTATCAGAGATTAGTTAGCTAGACTTCAACTTACCAATAAGGGATCTAATCCGCCAGCCAAATCTAACGCTCGTAAATCATCAAATCCACCAATATGGCGGTCATCAATGTAAATTTGCGGCACAGTACGACGACCAGTTCTTTGCATCATTTCGTCACGTTTATCAGGGTGTAAATCAATGCGAATCTTATTAATCTCGGTCACACCCTTGCCAAGCAGCAATCGCTCCGCATTAACACAATAAGGACAAACTGCCGTGGCATATATTGTAATATTGGGCATTAAGGCGCCTCTTTTTCTGCGGCTGTTTTAGTTGCGGCCTCTATAAATTCCGCATCAACAACTGTTGCTTTAGGTGCTTTTTTTCTTGTTTTACTAGCGACTGATGGGCTATTAGCGCCGGCCTTATTCGAAGCGCCTGTAACAACAGGTAATTTAGCCTCCAACCATGCATCTAACCCCCCTTGCAAATTATGTAGCTGGCTAAACTCTGCAGCACGCAAAATATCACAGGCTTTAGCAGAACGCATCCTTCGCTGACAATTCACCAAAATCGTCTTGTTTTGATATTTTTTTAACTCCCCCAAGCGGGTCGCCAAAGTAGCCACTGGAATATGCATAGCATCGGCAATATGCCCGCTAGCAAACTCTGCATCGTCGCGTACATCCAACACCAAAGCATTTGATCGGTTAATCAATGTTACAGATTCTGCAGGACTTAAATTAGGTACGCCACCAGCGCCTTTTCTAAGTAATGGCAATAACAACATGAACCCAGAACCTAAAGCCAAACCAATTAACAAGATGTTACTTTTAATGAATTCCACAAATTTCCTCTCTATTTTTCATTAATTGAATATGGGGCGATTAGACCCTAAATTCAATCCCCATATCATACAAATTTTATAAGCTGATTTTACGTGTAAATACGCTAAAATAGTCATGTTACGCTTACAAACTTCAAACAAATTTTTAAGGCAATCTATTATGTCAGCGCCATCAAAACCTACCTCAGCAAATACTACTGCCGTATGCCTACTGATTTTAGATGGCTTTGGCTATCGAGAAGCTTCTACTGATAACGCCATTGCGCTGGCACACAAACCCAATATAGACAGACTTTGGGCAAATAGCCCTCACACACTAATTAACGCTTCAGAGCATTATGTGGGGCTACCAGATGGGCAAATGGGCAACTCAGAGGTTGGCCATCTCAACATTGGTGCTGGACGAGTGGTGTTTCAAGATTTTGAACGCATTAACAATAGCATTGCAACGGGTGAGTTTTTTGAACATGCCGCTTTAAAAGAGGCATTGCTTAAGCTTAAAGACAATAATAAAGCTTTGCATATTTTTGGACTTTTATCTGACGGTGGTGTGCATAGCCATCACCTACACATACATGCCATGCTTGAAATGGCGGCTAATTTAGGATTAACAAAAGTATATGTACATGCTTTTTTAGATGGCCGAGATACACCGCCGGTGAGTGCCGCCCCTTATTTGGCTGCGCTTGAGGCTAAAATGAAAGTATTAGGCATAGGAAAAATAATTTCCGTCAGTGGTCGTTTTTACAGCATGGATCGCGATAAACGCTGGCCACGTGTGGAAGTTGCTTATGCACTCATTACTGAAGGCATAGGGGAATTTAGCTATTCAACGGCAGCGCAAGCACTGCAAGCTGCATACGCGCGTGGCGAAAATGATGAGTTTGTTAAATGTACTGCGATTAGATCAGAAGGCGAAGCGCATACGCACTTAGAAGACGGTGATTTAGTCGTCTATATGAACTTTAGATCTGATCGTGCGCGTCAACTTACCCACGCCCTATTAAGTGAAGAGTTTGATGGCTTTCACCGTCGCCATGTGCCGAAGTTATCTGGCTATTTCACGCTGACGATGCACGACGTGAAAGAAAAGAAAGCCACGGCTATATTTCCACCGTTTGCCGTTAAAAATACCTTCGGCGAATATTTATCTAGCCTAGGCTTAACGCAATTACGCATTGCAGAAACTGAAAAGTATCCACATGTCACTTTCTTTTTTAATGGTGGCGAAGAAACTGTCTTTGCTGGAGAAGAGAGAATTTTAGTCCCCTCTCCGCCCGTTGCTACCTATGATATGCAACCTGAAATGAGCGCATTTGAACTCACTGATAGGCTTGAAGAAGCAATTTTATCGGGTAAATATAACGCTATTATTTGCAACTATGCCAATGGCGACATGGTAGGTCATACAGGCAGTTTAGAAGCGGCAATCAAGGCAATTGAAGCTTTAGATATATGCGTTGGGCGCGTAGTTAACGCCATGCGAAGCTTGGGCGGAGAAGTGCTGATTACGGCCGACCATGGCAATGCAGAAATGATGTTTGACGCTGAAAACAACCAACCTCATACGCAACATACCACTAACAAAGTACCTCTCATTTATGTAGGTCGCGAGGCAGCACTTATTGCTGATGGTGCATTATCAGACTTGGCGCCCACTTTATTACATATGATGGGCGTAGCTCAACCTGCTGAAATGACAGGTAAAAATCTTGTTCACTTTAAGCATTAAAGACTCGTTAAGCGCATGAATCTCTCAAATTACAAACAATACCTTGTTTGCACAACAGTGCTGGCAGCATTGCTAGTGAATAGCCCGCTTGTCTATGCCACAAAAAAAGCTGAGCCTCCTAAACAAAGCTTAAGTGATGTACAGCAAAAACTAGAATCACTGAAAAAAGAGCTAGACCATTCACAAGAAGCGCACAAAGACGCGGCTGACGCCTTAAAAGAAAGTGAACTCGCCATTAGTAAGGCCAACAAAAAGCTTTTTGAAATTAACCATAAGCAACAAGAAAATAAAGAGCTACTAGTTAAATTAGCATCTGATTCTATTACCACCAACCAAGCCTTAAATGAACAACAAAAACTCCTTAGCAGTCAGCTTTATCAACAATATATTCACGGCCGACAAAGTTATGCACAAATAATTCTGCAAAATGAACACCCCAGCGGCATCGCACGTGATGTTCAATACTTTTCTTACATTGCCAAAGCGCGTGCTGAGTTAATTAATAAAATGCAAGGTAACCTCAATAAAATCAATAAACTGAATGAAGAAACTGCATCAACACTTAAAGAAGTGGCTGAGTTAAAACAAAAGCAAATGGATGAGCGACGCGTTTTGAAAAATCAGAAACAGGCTAAATCTAAAGTGGTTAAAACACTTTCTCAACAAATTGCTCAACAACGCGTAGAAATTAAAAAGTTGAGTCGTGATGAAAAACGTCTTTCTCAACTGGTAGAACGTTTAGCGCGATATACACCACCCCCTAGCAGAAAAGCCCTCACTAAACGGGATGATGCATCAAAACCGAGTGCAACTGAGCCGGCTGAAATCAGCAAAACCACCACCCAGAGCAACCTTACCAATAATGCAGAACCTAGCCCTGAGCGCTATTCAAGCAACTTTGCTTCGCTAAAAGGCAAACTTAGATTGCCGGTGCGCGGTGATGTTAGCAACCGATTTGGCAGTAGCCGTGAAGATTCTGGCATCTCTTGGAAAGGCTTATTTATTAAAGCCAATGAGGGCACAGAAGTTAAATCTGTGGCCACCGGCCGCGTAGTATTTGCCGACTGGTTACGTGGGTTTGGCAATCTGATTATCTTAGACCATGGCGATGGCTACATGAGCTTATATGGCAATAATCAGGCGGTATTAAAACAAGTCGGTGATAATGTTCGCGCTGGCGATACGATTGCCTCAGTGGGCAACAGTGGTGGCAATGAAACTAATGGCCTCTATTATGAACTTAGGAAACAAAGTCGTCCTTTTGATCCATTGAGCTGGAGTAGCTTAAATTAAGTCCCACCTATCATAGCCATCAGCCAAAAAGTTAAGGCCATGTAAGATAGCGCTTATATTCCCAATCACTGACAGATCGGCAATAATCAATCCACTCAGGTTTTTTTGTAGCTAAATATTCCGCCACATAATCATTACCCATAGCTTTTGCTAATACCGCATCATTTTCAAGTGCGACTAATGCTTCACCTAAGTTTTGCGGTAACGTCTTTACATTATGTGCTACAAAATCAGCGACTTGCCACTCATAAATATCTTCATCAATAGGGGCTGGTGGATTAAGTTTACGCGCTATACCATCAAGCATTGCAGCAATCGTTGAGGTAAGTACTGCGTAAATATTACTACTTCCATCTGTCAGACGAAATTCTAAGCGCCCAACCACCGCACGCACCACGGTAGTGCGATTGTTATACCCCCAAGCAATATGTGCTGGCGCCCAAGTGGTTCCCGACAGTGAACGGCCTATAACCAAGCGCTTGTAGGAATTTACCGTGGGGGCATGAAAAGCAGCTAAAGCAGGACTGTGTGACAATAAACCCGCTACGCAATAACGACCAATTTTTGATAAGCCATGCGTATCAAACACATCAGCCATCACCGCTTGCCCCGCTTGATCAGTCAATGATAAATGTAAATGCAAGCCACTCCCTGGTCTATCTGCAAAAGGTTTAGGCATCAGGGTGAAAGTTAAGTCCGCTTCTTCAGCTATAAAATCTGCAGCCATTTTAAATAAGATAAATTGATCAGCAGCTTTAAGGGCATCACTATAGTGATAATTAAGTTCATATTGCCCACTAGCATCTTCATGGTCTATCTGAAACACATCAAAACCGCAGGCGCTTAATCCCGTTTCCATGCGGTGCAAAACCTCACGCACTCTTGCTAACGCTTTAAGGTCGTATGAAGGTTTGTCTAAATCATCTCTAGCATCAGGTATTGGTCTGCCATTAGCATCTTTGCTAAGTAAGAAAAATTCTGGCTCTATCCCAACGTTGAGCGTGTAACCAAGTTTATTTAGTTGCTCAATTTGTCGCATTAATAAACGACGAGAACAGCCACTAAACGGCTGACCATCTACCAAACCGCTACAAACAATCCGCGCATAACCGGGCATCCAAGGGAGTGCTTGCAAAGTAGTCAAATCGCCTTGCCCATAAAATTCAGAACGTGCGCCATTTCTTGGTAAGCCAGTACCCCATATTGAAGGGCCTGCAAAACCAGCACCATTCTCAATCACATCCTGCAAATGAGCGAGTGGGATATACTTGCCTTTAGCAGAACCATGGATATCAACAAACTGTGCAATGACTGTATGCACACCCTGACTTGCCAATTGAGTTTTGGCATCTTCAATAGCTTTCATTAATTCAAATTTCATGTGGAAACTTTCATTAATGCGCGATCAAGAATATCCAATGCCTCATCAAATACCGCATCTTCAATAGTCAGCGGATACAAAAAACGTAAGGCATTGGTGTAGACACCACAAGTCAGCAATATTAAACCTTCGGCTAAAGCGGCTTGTTGTACTTGCTTGGTAATTTCCATTGAGGGTTGGTTAGTATTTGGATCAAAAAACTCTACCGCAATCATCGAGCCTAAACCACGCACCTCTTTTATGGTTGGGTTATTTTCCTGTGCTTTTTTGAGCCTTGCTACGAGCCTTTCACCCAATACATTGGCTCGCGCTACTAGCTGCTCTTGCTCAATAATATCGATTACTGCATGGGCTGCGGCAATCGCTAAAGGGTTGCCTGCATAGGTACCGCCTAGACCGCCTGGGGCTGGGCCGTCCATAACTTCGGCTTTGCCACATACGGCAGATAATGTGGTGCCACCTGCCATGCTTTTTGCCATCGTGATAATGTCTGGCATCACCTCATAATGCTCGGCTGCAAATAGCTTACCCGTTCGGCCAAAGCCTGTTTGTACCTCATCATAAATGAGCAAAATGCCGTGTTCGTCACACTCTTTTCGCAGTGCCTGCATCAGTGCTGGTGGCGTTACATAAAAACCACCCTCACCTTGCACGGGCTCTAAAATAATAGCGGCAACACGCTTAGGGTCGATGTCTGATTTAAATAGAGTATGAATGGCTTTAATTGAATCTTCCACGCTTACACCATGCAAATCTACGGGGAAAGGCGCATGATAAATTTCAGCGGGGAAAGGCCCAAATCCAATTTTATACGGTGCCACCTTGCCAGTCAGCGCACAACCCATCATCGTGCGGCCATGAAAAGCGCCAGAAAAAGCAATAATGCCAGGGCGGCCAGTATAAGCACGGGCAATTTTTATAGCGTTCTCAACGGCCTCTGCACCACTTGAAAAAAAGCAGGTTTTTTTAGCATGGCTGCCAGGCGTCAAGGCATTGATACGTTCAGCCAAGGTAACATAACTTTCGTACGGAAGTACTTGGTAGCAGGTATGGGTAAAGCGCTGCAATTGTGCCTCTATTGCCGCCACCATTTTAGGATGGCGGTGCCCCGTATTAAGGACGGCAATGCCTCCCGCAAAATCAATATAACGGTTACCTTCTACATCCCATACTTCAGCATTTAATGCACGTTCAATAAAAAAATTTGCCATCACACCTATGCCTCTGGGTGTAGCAGCTAAACGACGATTGTGTAAATCTTGGTTACTCATCATTCTTTTTCCCTTTTACTACAAGCGGACATCTACCTTACGTGAGCCGTATCCAAGTCGTTTTAAGTTCCGTATATTTATCTAGCGCATGCAAAGATTTATCGCGACCATTACCTGATTGCTTAAAACCACCAAAAGGCACAGTAATATCATCTTCATCATAGCTATTAATATGCACCGTGCCAGCACGTAAGGCTTTTGAAACCAAGTGCGCACGGCTCAGGTCCTGCGTCCAGATAGCAGCTGCTAACCCATATTCAGTTTCATTGGCAATTGCTATAGCTTCTTGCTCGGTATCAAACGTAATAATAGACAGTACTGGTCCAAAAATTTCTTCAGTGGCAATTGTCATATCATTAGTCACATCATCAAACACCGTAGGACTCACATAAAAGCCACCTGTTTCACTGAGTACACGTTCACCTCCAGCGCGAAGTTTAGCGCCTTGTGCTTTACCGCTCGTAATATATTTAAGTACATTTTCCATCTGCCCACAATCCACAATCGCACCCATAGTCGTATTCGGATTTAAAGGATCAGCAGGCTGATAACTAGGCAAATGTGTCAGCAACCTTTTAACGAATTCATCTTTAATCGAGCGCTCTACCAATAATCGAGATGGTGCATTGCAACTTTCACCTTGGTTATAAAATATTGAACCTACTGATGCTGCGGCGGCTTTATCCAAATCTTTGCAGTCGGCAAATACAATATTGGGTGACTTACCTCCCAGCTCACACCATGCACGTTTGAGATTACTCTGCCCTGCCATCATTTGTATTTTTTTACCCACGCCGGTTGAACCCGTAAAGGCAATACAATCCACATCCATATGCATCGCTAATGGCGTTCCCGCCTCTAGTCCATAACCTGGCACGACATTTAACACCCCTGCTGGAACCCCTGCCTGCAAGGCTAAATCACCTAATCTCAAGGCGGTTAACGGAGATTTTTCTGAGGGCTTCAACACGATACTATTACCAGAGGCTAACGCCGGAGCAATCTTCCAGCAAGCCATTAAAATCGGATAGTTCCATGGCACGATTGCACCGACTACGCCAATAGGCTCACGTGTAATCAAAGCTAAGGTATGGTCTGCAGTTGGGGCAATTTCGTCATACACTTTATCAATCGCCTCACCAAACCAGCGGAGACTATTGGCAGCCGAACTGACATCCACATTAAGACTAGCCGTAATCGGTTTACCCATGTCCAAGGTTTCTAGCAAAGCCAATTCTTCTATGTTGGCTATAAGTAAATCAGCGAAACGAATCATGGTTTCTTTACGTTCGCGCGGCGATAAGCCTGCCCAGCGCCGATCTTTAAATGCCGCGCGCGCGGAGGCGACTGCACAATCAACATCTACTGCTTGGCAACTTACAACATCAGCTAGCTTACGGTTATCTATCGGTGAAAAACATTCGAAAGTTTGGCCACCAACCGCATCCACTCGCCGGCCATTAATGAACGCTCGACCATCAATCTTTAAATCCTTAGCACGTTGATGCCAGTCAATTTTAGTATTCATCATTATGAGAGCCCTGCCATGCAAACATATTTCAACTCTAGATATTCGTCGATACCATGATGTGAACCCTCACGCCCTAGGCCAGACTGTTTTACGCCACCGAAAGGGGCCACTTCATTTGATATCATGCCAGTATTCACGCCCACCATGCCATACTCTAAAGCTTCTGCCACCCGCCAAATACGCCCAATATCACGACTAAAAAAGTATGAAGCTAAACCAAATTCAGTTCGATTTGCCAGCTCAATCACTTCATCATCCGTTTTAAAACGAAACAAGGGCGCCACAGGTCCAAATGTTTCTTCGCTAAAAATTAAGGCATCTGCACTTACATTAGCTAATACCGTAGGTTCAAAAAAAGTACCTCCTAATGCATGACGCTTGCCCCCTTGCATCAAGGTCGCACCTTTAGCTAACGCATCTGCCACATGGCTTTCTACTTTAGCAATAGCAGCATCGTCAATAAGCGGACCCTGGGTTACACCCTCTTCGCTACCGACCCCAACCTTTAGTTGCGCTACTTTAGCAGTTAACTTTTTAGAAAACTCATCAAACACCGCATCTTGTACAAACAATCGGTTAGAACACACGCACGTTTGTCCAGCGTTGCGGTATTTACTAATCATGGCGCCTTCAACCGCAGCATCTAAATCTGCGTCATCAAACACTATAAACGGGGCATTACCCCCCAACTCTAGTGACAATTTCTTAATGGTATCTGCACACTGCCTCATCAAAATTCGACCCACTTCAGTAGAGCCGGTAAATGAAAGCTTAGTCACTACCGGACTTTCACACAGCGCTGCACCAATTTTCCGGGCATCACCCGTTATTACTTGCAACACACCCGCAGGTACGCCAGCCTCTTCTGCCAACACCGCTAAAGCAATCGCACAAAGTGGCGTTTGTTCAGCAGGTTTAATAATCATGCTGCAACCAGCTGCTAATGCAGGCGCGGCTTTTCGGGTAATCATCGCAATTGGGAAATTCCAAGGCGTAATGGCAGCAGTTACGCCGACAGGCTGTTTTAACACCAGTAAACGTCTGTCTGTCATAGGGGCGGGAATTACTTCACCATAGACACGTTTGGCTTCCTCAGAAAACCATTCTATAAAACTCGCAGCATAATTCACTTCACCACGCGCCTCAGCCAAAGGTTTACCTTGCTCGGCCGTTAATAACTGCGCTAAATCTTCCGTATGTAAAATAATGAGATCAAACCAGCGCTTCAGAATAGCTGAACGTGCGGCGGCTGTATGGGTCTTCCAAGATTTTTGTGCAAGTTCGGCGGCCACAATTGCACGTTTGGTTTCAATCTGCCCCATCAGTGGTACCTGAGCAAACACCAAACCGTTAGCAGGATTTGTGACTGGGATCGTTTCACCAGAGTCTGCTGCAACCCACTGCCCGGCTAGTAAAGTGAGATTGTTTTTAAGAAGTACGCTATGTTTTAATTGGAGTGCCATGATATTTTCTGCTTGTATGAATTTGGTTTTATTGTAGGCGCGAAACTATTGCTTAGCAGTGTCAGGCCTACGTTATTTATTAGTATCGCTATAAGCCTGGGCAATCTCGCGCCTACGCTTGCGCTCTTGATGCGATGTATAAAAACTTGAAGCAATCACGGCAAAAGTCACCACAACAATGGTCACGGTAGCAACCGCATTGATGGTTGGATTTAGGCCTAAGCGTGCACGAGAAAAAATGACCATGGGCATGGTCGAGTAGCCAGGGCCTGATAAGAATGATGACAACACCACATCATCAAAAGATAGCGTAAACGTCAATAAAAAAGCTGATACCAAAGCTGGTAGCAACAAAGGGAACGTCACTAGCCTAAATACTTGCAAAGGTTGGCAGCCTAAATCCATTGCCGCCTCATCTAATTTACTATCCATTTCGCGCAAACGTGATGTCACCACCACTGTGGCATAGGCGGTGCCCAGCAAGGCATGTCCTAGCAATATGGTAAACAAACCTCGTTCAGGATAACCTAACCAATGCTGCATTGAAACTAACATTAACAATAATGATAGTCCTACAATCACATCTGGCATGACCAGTGGTGTAGTGGCCATAGAAGACAATAAAGTACGTCCAGAAAAGCGCTTATAGCGATTTAAACAAAAAGCCGTAAATACCCCAAAAAGCACTGATATCAAAGCAGAAAAAAAAGCAATTTTAAGTGAAAGGGCCACCGCTGCAATCAAGTCACTGTCGCTCATCAGCGCTACGTACCATCTCATGCTAGCATGGCTCCACACCGTCACCAATTGTGAATCGTTAAAGGAGAAAATGACTAGAGTGACGATAGGCATATATAAGAACATATACACCATAATCATCCAGCTTTGGCTAAACCACTTAATCATGTTGGTATTCATGATTTAAGCTCTGACTGCTCAGATTGATATTTATTATAGATTGCCATAGGCAACATAATGAGTAATATCATAACCACGGCAACCGCTGAAGCCATCGGCCAATCATTGTTACTGAAGAATTCATCCCACAGCACACGGCCTATCATCAGTGTGTTTGGGCCACCTAGCAATTCAGGAATAACATACTCACCCACTGCTGGAATGAACACCAACATAGAGCCTGCAATAATGCCGGCTTTTGACAGCGGCACCGTAATTAGCCAAAAAGCTTTAAATGGACTAGTACCAAGATCTGCCGCTGCTTCTAGATAACGCATATCTAATTTAGACAAATTGGCATAAAGCGGCAATATCATAAATGGCAAGTATGAGTAAACCATACCGACCATCAATGAGAATGGCGTGTTCATCATTTCCAAAGGTGCGTTAATAATCCCAAGACTCATCAGCACGTTGTTAATCACGCCATTATTGACCAACAGCGTTTTCCAAGCATAAATGCGCAATAAAAATGAAGTCCAAAATGGCAGCATAATCAACATCAACAACATAGGTTGCAGATGTTTGGGTGAGCGTGCCATAAAATAGGCGAATGGGTAGCCAATAGCCAAACAAATGATCGTTGTTAATAAAGCATACTTGAGTGAAGAGAGATAAGTCTGGACATACAGTTCATCTGAACCAATGAATACATAACTAGCAAAATTTAATTTAATTGCTGGCCAACCTTCACTCCAGCTAATCATGCTAGAAACAGATGTAGATTCCATTTCAGAGACACTAATTTTCAGCACAATTAATAATGGCACCAAGGCCAACATTAGAAACCATAAATAAGGAACGCCAATTACCACATGACGGCCATTAAAGAAGCTTCGCACGTAATTTGTAATTTTATTCATTACATGCATTCGATTATTGAGTCAGTACAACCATTGCAAGATCGCTCCACCGTGCAAATGCGCGATCACCCCAAGTTAAGCCAAAACTTAAATCACGGGTGTTATTCAGTTCCTGCGCCTTAATGACTTTGCCACTATTGAGCTTAAGGTGATAGTTTGTATATGCGCCAAAGTAAGCGATTTCCGTCACTTCACCTTCACACCAATTGTATTCACCTTCAGGCTTTTCTTTGGTTAATAAAATCTTTTCAGGCCGTAAAGCCACACCAACTGACATCCCTGAATTACCACTAATGCCGTGACCGACGTAATGTAGGCAATCTGTGCAACGTACTGTCACATGGTCAGATTCGTCATCTTCCACCACACCATCAAATATATTAACGTTGCCAATAAAATCTGCCACTTGGCGACTATTAGGCATTTCATAAACTTCATCAGGCGAGCCTACTTGTAGAAAGTAACCTTCACTCATCACCGCAATACGCGATGCCATCGTCATTGCCTCTTCCTGATCATGTGTCACTAACACACAAGTTACACCGACTTCCTCAATAATATTGACCAGCTCTAACTGTGTCGTTTCACGTAATTTTTTATCTAGTGCGCCTAGCGGCTCGTCTAATAATAAAAGTTTAGGGCGCTTTGCTAAACTGCGTGCTAAAGCAACGCGTTGCTGTTGCCCACCGGAAAGTTGATGTGGCTTACGTTTAGCATATTTAGTTAATTGCACTAAACTCAACATCGATTCCACACGCTCTGCAACCTGCTCTTTAGGCATATGATCTCGACGCAAACCAAACGCGACGTTTTCCCAAACAGTTAAATGCGGGAAAAGCGCATATGACTGAAACATCATATTGATAGGTCGCTGATAAGGCGGTAAGTTAGTGATATCCTCACCTGCCAAGAAAATCTTACCTTTTGTGGGCGCTTCAAATCCGGCGAGCATACGCAATAAAGTTGATTTTCCGCATCCTGAGCCGCCAAGTAATGCGAAAATTTCACCCGTAGCTACCGTCAGCGAAACATCATCTACAGCTCTCACAATACCATCAAAGATCTTAGTGACACCCTCAACCCGCAGCAAATCTTCACGGACTGAATTAGCCTTTGGTGCTATCGCCATAGATACCCCTATATCCCAATAGAATGTGACTTAAAGATGATACAAATACAAACTAGCACCCCTAAAAATTTAAACTATTAGGGGTGCTATTAACGAATTGTATTTACAAGCCAGTTTTAAAACGTGTAAACAGACGCGTCATTGTGCGTCGCGTGTTGTTATCAACATTACCTGGCGGAATTAATTTGGCAACATCGGCCGCTGGTAAAAAGATCGTTTTATTGTTCTTAATTTCCGGGTCTACAAATGGTGTCGCGGCTTTATTAGGATTTGCATAAGTCACTGCATTAGTTAGTCCTGCATGCACTTCAGCTTTCAAGATGTAATTAATAAACTTATGTGCATTGCTTGGATGTGCGGCATCTGCTGTAATTGCCATAGTATCCATAAACAATAACCCCCCTGTTTTTGGCACTAATGCGACAATGTTTTGCTCTAATTTATTCTCAATTGAACGTTTACGCGCCAAGTTGAAGTCCCCCGCCCAACCTAAAGCCACACATACTTGTCCACTGGCTAAGTCTTCAATTTGCCCCCCAGAATTAAAGCGCTTCACATCCGGGCGTACTTTTTTCAGCATATCAAAGGCTGCTTGGTAGTCTGCTGGATTTTTAGTATAAGGATTTTTGCCCAAATAATGTAACGCAATTGGGAATACTTCTGAGGCAGTATCTAGCATGGTAATACCACAAGATTTTAGCTTGGTAGTGTATTTTGGATCGAACACTAAATCCCAGGCATTGTCTGGCATAGGTGTAGTACCTAAGGCTTTTTTAACCTTATCCACATTAATCCCTACAGTGGTGTAACTCCAAAGCCAATCGACTAAATAAGCATTGCCAGGATCAAACGCCTCCATCTGTTTCAAAATACCTGGGTCTAAATTTTTCCAGTTAGGTAATTGAGTTTTATCTAGTTTTTGAAACAATCCACCATCAATCTGTAATTTAGCCCAATTGGATGAGGGTACAACAATGTCATAGCCCGTTTTTCTAGCGACTAATTTTGCATGCAAAATTTCATTGCTATCAAAAATATCGTAGCGTACTTTAATGCCTGTTTCTTTTTCAAAGTTAGGAATTGTTTCTGGCGCTAGGTAATCTGACCAGTTATAGATATTTAGAACTTTTTCTTCTGTTGCGGCATAGCTTGTAGCAGCACCGAGACTAGCAGTTAAGCCGAGCAAAGCACTTAACACATATTTGTTAAGTAAGCGTTTGTTAAATAGTGTACTCATCAAAACGTCTCCCAAATAAGAACTGAAAAAAACTTTTAAAAACCAACAACTCATACTAATTAAAACGTGATAACAAAATTATTCTAACATGTTCAAATCACATGTTATAAAACATTGCTTAACTTATTAATAATCTATCAAACCAAGTGTTTTTAGTTCGTCAAGCGTCGCATCTAAGCATTTCTTAATTAGATTAATCATGTCATCTATTTGCGCTTTAGTTATCACTAACGGTGGCGCGATAATCATTCTGTCGCCTACCGCACGCATAATTAAGCCACTAGAAAAACAGTGGTTACGGCACATCATCCCGACGCCTAGGGATTCATCAAAAGCAATGTGCTTGGCTTTATCTTTCATTAAAGCTAAACCTGCTACTAAGCCACAGGCTTCAGCACTTCCAACCAATGGATGTTGAGCTAATTCTGAAAATCTTTGCGCAAGATAGGGCCCTGTCTCATTGCGAACTTTATCGACCAAACCCTCGTGCTCTAAAATATCGATATTAGCGAGCGCTACTGCGCAGGCCACAGGGTGGCCCGAATATGTGTAACCATGATTAAAATCTCCACCTTGTTCAATCACCACTTTGGCGACTCTTTTACTAATGACAACGCCCCCAAGCGGGATGTATCCTGAAGTAACCCCTTTAGCAAAAGTCATTAAATCAGGTTTGCAGCCCAACAATTGGGAGCCAAACCAATAGCCAAGTCGGCCGAAACCACAAATAACCTCATCACAAATCAATAAAATATTGTACTTGTCACAAATACGCTGAATTTCAGGCCAATAGGTTTTAGGGGGGATAATCACGCCCCCAGCGCCTTGTACTGGCTCCCCAATAAATGCTGCAATTTTTTCAGCACCCACCTCTAGAATTTTTTTCTCAAGCCAACCTGCAGCCTCAATACCAAAAGCATCCTTATCTTGAGTGGGTGAAAGGCCATAATGATAAGGCTGTTCAATATGAACAATGTCTGGAATCGGCAGCCCACCTTGCTCATGCATATAACTCATGCCACCAAGTGAAGCGCCCGCCATAGTTGATCCATGATAGGCATTGTTACGGCTAATAATCACTTTACGCTCTGGTTGCCCTA
The DNA here is from genome assembly GCA_903833595.1 of uncultured Pseudomonadota bacterium. Lineage (GTDB taxonomy): Bacteria > Pseudomonadota > Gammaproteobacteria > Burkholderiales > Methylophilaceae > Methylotenera. The sequence goes on along the minus strand of CAILFU010000204.1, from coordinate 3,269 downwards.
ATGTAGCCCAGTAATGGCGGACCATACGGACATTAGTGTCATTAGACTCTGAGCCTGAACTACTAAAAAACACATGCGAATAATTGTCACCCGCCAACTTAACAATACGCTCAGCCAGCTTTACCGCCGGCACATTAGTCGTTTGAAAAAAACTATTGTAATACGGCAATTCCTGCATCTGCTTCGCTGCTGCATCCACCAATTCCTGACGACCATACCCCACATTGACGCACCATAAGCCTGACATTGCATCTAAAATCTTCTCACCATGAGAGTCCCAAATATAGATGCCTTCAGATTTAGTAATGATACGTGCGCCCTTTTCTGCCAAACTTTTATGGTCCGTAAAAGGATGTAGGTAATGGGCTGAATCAATCGTCTGGATTTCTTTGGTATTTGTCATATTGCTCTCAGTTCAATCATCAATACATTGTTGTCACAGTGAATTTTTCTCGTTAAACATGCATTAATAAATGCTCTCTTTCCCACGGGCTAATGACGCGCATAAATTCATCGTGCTCTGTTTCTTTTACCGCCAAATAGACATCAATAAAATCCTTACCCAACACTTCATGTAGTGCTTTAGCATTTTCTAACTCACGGATAGCTTCCGATAAACCACGTGGCAATTGGTAGTCTGAAGCATAAGCGCTGCCGGTGGTCACTTCAGTGGGTTTTAGTTTTTCGACAATACCCAGGTAACCACAAGCCAATGTGACAGCCATAGCCAAATATGGATTTGCATCTGCACCCACCACTCGATTCTCAACACGACGACCCGCCGGGTCAGAAATTGGCACCCGAATACCTACCGTTCGGTTATCGTAACCCCATTCAATATTGATCGGCGCAGCGCCATTACGGACAATACGGCGATAGGAATTTACATAGGGCGCGAGTAATGCCATAGCGGCGGGTAAATACTTTTGCAAACCTGCGATGTAGTTATAGAAAATGGGAGAAGCGCTACCATCAGGATTGCTAAAAATATTTAGTCCCGTATTAGTATCAATCACACTTTGATGAATATGCATAGCTGAGCCCGGCTCGTTTTGCATAGGCTTTGCCATAAAAGTGGCATACATACCATGTCGCATAGCAACTTCACGTAGGGTACGTTTAAAGAAAAATGTTTTATCCGCTAGCAACATAGGTTCATCGTGCAAAAAGTTGATTTCCATTTGCCCTGCACCAAACTCGTGAATCAGCGTATCCAACTCTAAACCCATCAAATCACAATAGTCGTAAATATCCTCAAACAAAGGGTCAAATTCATTTACCGCATCAATACTATACAACTGACGGCTCGTTTCCTTACGACCACTTCGCCCTACAGGCGGGCTAAGCGCAATATCAGGATCGATATTACGTTCGAGTAAGTAAAACTCCAACTCTGGTGCCACAATGGGTGTCCAGCCTAAATTTTTGTACAAATTAGTCACACGGCGCAGAACATTTCTAGGGGCAAAATCTATCGGCTTACCCTGATGATCGACGCAATCCATAATCACTTGTGCCGTAGGATCAATAGCCCAAGGTACGACTCTGAGGGTGGTGGGGTCCGGCAATAGCACCATGTCTTTATCTGTAAAACCAAACACACGGTCATAACCCTCATAACCTTCTGGCGATTCGCCGGTTACCGTCATACCAAATACTGCTTCTGGTAAGCGCATAGCACGCTCTGTAGAAAACTTTTCACGCGGTAAAATTTTGCCACGGGCAACGCCAGTTAAATCTGGCACTAAACATTCAATCTCAGTAATATTGTTATCGGTCAGCCACTTATCCATATCTATATGGTTTATTGTTGGTTTTTTCATCATTTTTATGCTCCTGTCCTACTTTTCATCATCTTATGAAAGATCTCAAATACTATTACACATCATAAGAAGTTTAGTCTGGTGGTTTATGCCTTTGCATGCGCGCTCTGCAGGCGTTACCGAAAGCATTAAAAATGGCAAGATAGGCTGGAGTTTCCATCACTTTCCACTCAGGGTGCCATTGAACGCCTAAGGCAAAAGCCTTGGCATTTCCCACATGCAAAGCTTCTACTAAACCATCAGGCGCATAGGCTTCGGCCAACAAGCCAGCGCCCAATGCATCTATACCCTGACCATGTATAGAGTTTACTAATATTTTTTGTGAGCCGACTATTTCAGCCAATTGACCATTTGCCACCAAATCAACCATATGCGAATGCCCATATTGAACTTCAACAGACGCGTCTTTAGCTTCTCTGTGATCGTTCATACCAGCCACTTCATGTACCGCTTGATGTAGGCTGCCACCAAAGGCAACATTGATTTCTTGAAAGCCACGACAAATCGCCAAAATTGGCACTTCCGCTTTAATGGCAGCGTGTATTAATTTAAGGGTAAGTGCATCGCGGGCTGGATCGAGTGGTAATGAGGGATTATGTACCGCTTGACCAAAATGAGAGGGGTGTACATTTGAAACTGCACCAGTCAATAAAATGCCATCGGCTAATGCTAACAATTCATCGATATCTAGCTGATCAGTAATGGCTGGTACAACCAGTGGTAATGCCCCTGCAGCCTCAATCACTGCGGCTAAGTATTTATGCCCGACCATATGAAAAGCATGAACACCCAACTGTTTTACATCGGCGGGTAATAGAACGACTGGCTTTCTTCTCTCTGGTTCTCGTTTTGTAACGATGCCAAGTTTCATGAATGACAAGTTTCAATTTTAGGGTTGATTAACTAATGCTAATGAATGGCACGGTCAATATGATAGATATAGTATGCCTAAAATTGGTAATGCCACAAGAACCATTTAAATTATTTTGATAAATCCACTCAATTATCACTTAGATTCTTTAGCGAGAGGAATCTCTCAATATTTACGATAGGCAAACGCTTTGAGCCATTTTGCACTTTTCAAAGCATAGCGTTTAGGCACTACCATGCACACTGGGCCACCATGCTCAGGTGTAAGTGGCGCGTCGAATACGCGTAACGGCCATTCATTTTTGCTGATATTGGGCTTAATGCCCATGTCTAATACCGGAAAATTATTTACTTGGGTTTGACCTGCTGGGATACGGCTATTAGCAAGGGAAATTTTTGCTACGATGAATTTTTTCCAATCCAGCATACTTAAATCCCTGAGCTTGAATCCCTAAAATTGTCTGAGAAGACTGACTATTTTTGCTTTTTAAAGCTATCCAATAATAATAAACCTACGCCGACACAAATTGCGCTATCCGCCACATTAAACGCTGGCCAATAGTAACTTTGGTAATG
>CAILFU010000203.1 GCA_903833595.1 uncultured Pseudomonadota bacterium | reverse complement strand
GGCTGCGGATCTAAAGTGGCAATGGTTAGATTGTCTTCTAACAAGTATTTTTTAGCCACGGCTTGTACTTGTTCTGCTGTGACTGCTCTTAACTTATTAGGGTAATCATCTAAAATTTTCCATGAAAATCCAATACTTTCAACAGTACCTATTTGCATTGCTTGATAAAACATTGAGTCCCGCTGATAGACGTCCGCAGCAATCACCGCCGCTTTTACACGGTCTAATTCTTGCGTTGTCACGCCTGATGCTTTAATTTTTTCAATCTGCTGTAATAATGCGGCTTCAAGCTCAATCACTGTTTTACCTTCACTAGGCGTACCATCAAGCTCAAATAAACTTAATCGTCCGCGTGACATAATATCGTAGCCGGCACTTACGTCGACCGCCAGTTGAGTGTCACGTACCAGTTTTTGATTAAGTCGCGCCGCTGGGTTGCCACTTAGCACGCCTGCCAACACTTCTAATGCGTAGGGCTCCCAATCTTTTTCGGCGTCTACTAAAGCCGGCACATGATAGCCCATCAACAAATAAGCTTGCTTAGCCGGCGCTTTTACCACCAAGCGGCGCTCGCCAATTTGCGGCGGCTCCACTTGTGGTTTGCGTGTAGGCAATGTCTTTGCTGAAAGTTTGCCAAAATATTGTTGCGCTAACTTATACACCTCACTCGCCTGCACGTCGCCCACTACCACTACAGTAGCATTGTTAGGTGCATACCAATGGTTGTACCATTCACGCGCATCTTCATCAGTCATGTTCTCAAGGTCATTCATAAAACCAATGACTGGGCGTGCGTATGGGTGTGCTCGGTAAACCATCCCTTGAAAAGCTTCATTCACCATCGATTGAGGTTTGTCATCGGTCCGCCAGCGCCGTTCTTCCATCACCACTTTAATTTCTTTGTCGAAGTCTTCTTTGGTTAATTGCAAATTAGCCATACGATCAGCTTCTAACTCAAAAGACAAGGGCAATTGAGATTTCTCAAGTTGCTGAAAATAACAAGTGTAATCACTACTGGTAAAGGCATTTTCTTTACCGCCAGCAGCAGCAATTAAGCGTGAAAACTGACCAGCCTTTACTTTCTTTGTGCCTTTGAACATCATGTGTTCTAGCACATGCGCCACCCAGTTTTGCCATTCACTTCATCGATACTGCCGGCACGATACCAAACTTGTGACACCACAACTGGTGAGCGATGATCTTCTTGCACAATCAGTTTCAAGCCATTATTGAGCTTAAATTCTTGAATAGACGCTGCAGCAAATACACTGATTGGCATAGCCAATATTAAAATTAATAAGCTTTTGATACGCACCTTATACTTCTCCAGATTCTTGTTTAAGTCTAACTTTAAAACAGCTCGAATTATAGCGCGGCTAAGCGCCTTGAGTTGACATCATTCTAATCAACTTATCTGACTGGTTGCCTAAGCCTTAGTTCAGTAAATCCATCGGCAGCAGGGATGCCTATTCGTTATTATTTAAAATAATTATATGCATAAATTAAGATAAAATAACGCCTATCAAATCTGTACGAATATTAGAGTAGCTATGTTTGATTTTTTCAAAAAAAATAAATCACCCAATCCAGAGCAGGCAACTGAAATAGACGCCGCAGCCCCATCAGAACAAAGTCAATCTTGGGGCGAACGCCTTAAACAAAGCCTCAGCAAAACACGCAAACAATTAGGCAACCAACTTGCCGGCTTGTTTGGTGGTGGCAAAATTGATGCAGAAGTTTACGAAGAATTAGAAACCATCCTCATTACTTCAGACGTAGGCGTGAATGCCACCAAAAACCTACTTACCGACATCAAAAATCGTGTCAAAGTGCAAAGTTTAGACGATACCGTACAGCTCAAAGCAGCCTTAAAAGAGGCGATGTCGGACTTACTCACCCCACTACAAAAACCTTTAGATACCAGCGGTCATAAACCATTTGTCATCATGCTAGCTGGCGTCAATGGCGCAGGTAAAACCACCAGCATAGGTAAGTTAGCTTACGCATTTCAGGCAGAGGGTAAATCAGTTTTAATCGCCGCTGGAGATACTTTCAGAGCGGCCGCACGTGAGCAACTACAAATATGGGGCGAGCGCAATAACGTACATGTGGTCTCACAAACGAGTGGTGATGCAGCCGCGGTGATGTTTGATGCCATTAATTCAGCCATCGCAAAAAATATAGACATTGTATTGGCCGATACTGCTGGTCGCCTACCCACACAAATGCATTTAATGGACGAAATTGCCAAAGTAAAACGCGTCATGGACAAAGCGCTGCCGGGTGCACCCCATGAAGTGTTGTTGGTATTAGACGCCAATACCGGACAAAACGCAGTGTCACAAGTCAAGACCTTTGATGATGCGCTAGGCGTTACTGGTTTGGTATTAAGTAAATTGGATGGCACTGCCAAAGGTGGCGTCATTGCTGCTATTGCTGAAGCACGGCCCATTCCAATACGTTACATCGGCATCGGTGAAGCGATTGATGATTTGCGACCCTTTAATGCCAGTGAGTTTATTGATGCGATGATCGATTAACCCGCTTTAGCTCACTTGCCCTACAAATCCAACCGCTCAGCATTTTTAAACCCTGAGTATATTTAGCGATATAATCCAAATAATGATTAAATTTGACCATGTCACTAAGCGCTACCCTGGTAGCAACGAAGCCTTAACCAACGTCAGCTTTACTATTGAAGCTGGCGAAATGGTATTTGTCACCGGCCATTCTGGTGCAGGTAAAAGCACGCTACTGAAACTGATTGCAGCCATTGAACGACCCACTAGTGGCACAGTACTCATCGCCAATCAAAATATTAGCCAACTTAAACCTTCTGCCATTCCTTACATGCGCCGCAGATTCGGTTTGATTTTTCAAGACCACAAATTGCTGTACGACCGTAATTGCTTTGAAAATGTCATATTGCCCTTACACATCAATGACATAACAGGTCTTGATGCGGCAAAGCGTGTGCGCGCTGCTTTAGATAAAGTGGGCTTATTGCATAAAGAAAAAGCCATGCCGATTACTTTATCTGGCGGTGAACAACAACGCCTAGCCATTGCACGTGCAGTGGTAAGTCGGCCATCCATATTAATTGCAGATGAACCCACGGGTAACTTAGATTCAAGTTATGCGGCAGAGATTATGGGGATTTTCCAAGCCTTTCATCAAGTGGGTGTCACTGTGATTGTTGCCACACATGATGCGCTTGGTATGAGCGCTTCACACAATCGGGTACTGCATCTAGACCATGGCCAACTAAAGCCTGTCGAATTTATACAAAGTGGACATCAATAGTATGATTAACTGGCTCAATCAGCATGTGCAAGCCATCAAGCTGGTACTCGCTCGCATGCACAACAATAAATTATCTACTTTTATGATTAGCTTAGTCATTGCTGTCGCTATGTCTGTGCCCGGCCTGTTCTATATGGGGGTGGACCATTTATCCAAGCTAAGCAATCATATGCAAGATGAAACGGAGATTAGCCTTTTTCTTAAACTCGATGCAAATCCCAATGTAGCCTCAGAAATTGATGCCGCTTTAGCAAAAAATACTGCTATCAAACAATATCATTTAGTCACTAAAGATCAAGCTTGGAAAGATCTAAAAGCTAAAGCTGAGTCCAATAAAATTGATAATGAAGTGAGTCAACTCACAAGAAATCCATTACCTGATGCTTTTTTTATTCAGGCAAAATCTGCTGACCCAGCAACACTTGAAGCCCTTAAAAATGAATTGCAAGGAATTCCAGGGGT
>CAILFU010000202.1 GCA_903833595.1 uncultured Pseudomonadota bacterium | reverse complement strand
GGCGTACCTACTAATACCTTTTGCCCTTCAGTGACTAAAATTTCAGAAACAATACCACCATCTAAAGACTGCACTATTTGTACTTGCTTAGAGGGTATCACGCGTCCTTCGCCTCTTGTCACCTCATCAACTTTGGCAAACCAAGCCCAAATTAGTAATACGAATAGAGTCAAAGCAATGCTATAAATCAACACTTTAGCTCTCAGTGGGGCCTGCTCTAAAATAGCCAAGTCAGCTTCCTCGTCCCAAGGCAAATCTTCTTTTGTTTCTTTTGGCACCCAATGATCTAAAAAATAATTAATAGGCTTGGTAATCCAAGTTTGTCTTTTAAAGACCTCATTAGCCGTGCCGATTTTTTTAAACAAGTTTTCACTCATAATGCTTTCCCTACCTTGCCATTACGCAATGCTTCTGCCACTTGTTCTTTTGGGCCATCGGCTACAATGCGGCCAGAGTCGATGACGATAATGCGATCAACCAAATCGTATAAAGAGGATCGATGTGAAATTAATACTAATGTTTTATTTTTAACCGTATCAATCAAGCGTCGTTTAATCGCATCTTCACCTGAATGGTCCATCGCACTGGTGGGTTCATCTAATAACAATATGGAGGGATTACTAATCAAAGCTCTGGCAATACCAACCCCTTGTCGTTGACCGCCAGATAAAGTTTCGCCACGCTCGCCGATTAACATATCAAAGCCTTTAGGGTGCGCATTCACAAATTCATCAATGCCACCCACGTGCGCAGCCGCCAATACCGCTGCATCGTCCACATGTCGTGCCGATATAGTTAAATTCTCACGCATGGTGCCATAAAACAAATGGGTGTCTTGCTGTACATAGCCTGCACAGCGCCTCAGCTCAGCAGGGTCAATTTGCCGCGCATCTATACCATCAATCAAAATAGCGCCAGCAGTGGGTTGATACAAACCAAGAATCAATTTATGGATAGTCGACTTACCCGAACCCATACGGCCAAGTAAAGCCACATGTTCACCGGCTTTAATTTTGAATGAGACTTTAGTGAGCGCATCTTGTTCGGTGCCGGGGTAGCTAAAACTCACTTCTCTAAATTCAATATTGCCGTTAAAGGCAGGTCTAGATAGAAACTTAGCATCTAACGGACGCTCGACTTCTCTGTGCATAATTTCATCAAGTGAAGTCAATGCAGTTGCCGCATTATGATATTGCGTTAACAACCCTGCCGTTTGTGCAATAGGTACCAGTGCTCGTGAAGCGAGCATGGTGCAAGCGATTAAGCCCCCCATCGTCAAATCACCATTCACCACTAAGTAAACCCCGAGCACCACCAGTGAAATATTGATTAATTGCTGAATAGTGCTTGCGCCATTATTAATGGATGAGGACAACAACCTTAATTTACTTGAGACCTCAGTTAAGAAATGGGCGCTGTGCTCCCACTTGCGTTGCATTTGACCTTCAATGCCCAATGCTTTAACCGTCTCAAGACCAACTAAACTTTCAATGAGAGTTGCATTTCTGATGGCGCTTGCTCGATACATGGTTTCGGATAATTCATGCATTTTTGTTTGCACACTAAATGAGTACACTAAAATTAAAACCGCCCCTATCACCACAGGAATTACCATAGGCAATGCTATCCAAGCCATCACAGCAACGAATATTAAACCGAATGGAATGTCGATTAATGTTGTAATTGTGGCAGAAGTGATGAAATCTCGGACGGTTTCAAAAGAGCGTAAGTTTGATGCAAACGAACCCACTGAGTTGGGCCTTTGTTCAAGCCGAATACCTAACACCTGCTCCATAATGCGGGCGGTAAGTTTTATATCCACACGCGTACTTGCCCAATCGAGAAAATAACCGCGCATGGTGCGCAAAATTAAATCCCCAATAATCATTAAAGAAATACCAATCGCCATTACCCATAACGTCTCAACCGCACGATTTGGTAGCACTCGATCGTAAACATTCATAGTGAAAAGTGGCATGGCTAAAGCAAACATATTCACCACAAAAGCAGCAATCATAATGTCGCGATAAATGCGACTATTCTCTGCCAAAGTACCCCAAAACCAGTGACGCAATCGCACTTTTCCTACACTAGGTGCACGCTGATCAAACGCATATTTAGCTTTCGCAACAATTAAATAACCAGAATATATTTCCTCTAACTCACTGATTGTCATCAATATTTCAGAGTCTCCCAGCTCAGGAAAGATAACGCCGACCTGGTTAGTATCTACCTCAAATTTTGTGATGACGCAGGCTTCATCTTCTTTGAGCAGCAAAATTGCTGGTAGAAATTCTGGGCGTATTTTATCGAGTGATTTTTTTAATGTACTGACCGTAAAATTGACTCGCTCAGCAGCGCGTTTTAATAGCGCAGGTGTCATTTTACCGTCGCGAAGCGGTAAGCCAGAAATGAGCGCATCTTTAGAAGTAGCCACCCCTTGAATGCGGCAAATTAGAACGAGGCTATCCAATAACGAATCTACAATACCGCTAGCGCTAATTCGAATTAGATCTTCTGTACTCATGTTTTTCCCTGTATTAATTGTCATCAAACAACAGTAATTTTGATGCTAGCTAATAAACGCTTCATAGGCAATATGCAAGTTTAATGCCAAAGATAACTAAGCCACCTGTATCAGCGGTGACAGCTAGAATACCTAATAAAACGCATTAGGAAAATATACCTTGAAACAATAATACTTGATGTGCAGTACTAACTGGTTTTTATAGGCTACATTGAAGATTTAACAGACTTGATGAGATTTAAAACAGGAGGTATTTAATGATTAATTGATGGAGGCGCGAACCAGAGTCGAACTGGTCTAAACGGCTTTGCAGGCCGCGGCATAACCGCTTTGCTATCGCGCCATGTGTGTGAGAATTATTTTGAACTAACAATTCTACATTACGAGCTGAAACTAAAACGGCGAAGCATATTTGCATTCGCCGTATTATGCCATTTGAATAAATTCGTGGAGCGGGAAACGAGACTCGAACTCGCGACCTATACCTTGGCAAGGTATCGCTCTACCAGCTGAGCTATTCCCGCGTCGTTAAGACAGGCGCCATTATAGCGATTTTAAGAATAGCGTCAAGACCAAACGTGACTCTTCGCACTTATTTATTTATCTTTTAATTTAGGCCAAGCAGCTTTTAAGTAATAAGCCATTGATAGCAATGTTAAAAATGCCGCAATCACAATTAAAACGTGTCCCAATATTTGGGTTGGGAAAACACCCAGCCCACCCAAATCGATATCATCCCAAAACAACAAGAACAATATCGCAATCATTTGCACAGCTGTTTTAACTTTGCCTATCATCGCCACACCAACACTGCTGCTTTGCCCTTCTCCGGCCATCCATTCCCGTAAGGCACTCACAGTGATTTCACGACCAATAATAATCAATGAAACAATCGCACCTACTCGCCCAAATTCCACCAGCACAATAAGTGCAGCCGCTACCATTAATTTATCAGCCACCGGGTCTAAAAATGCGCCGAATGCCGACGTTTGATTAAGTCGTCTTGCCAGATAGCCATCTAGCCAATCCGTAATGGCGGCAATCAGAAATATCGTAGTAGCGAAGATATTCACCTGATGAGAAGGCATGGCGCTTAATTTGTGTAGATTCTCAGGCCAGTAAAATGCACCGACAAATACGGGAATCATGAGAATACGCAACCACGTGAGCATAGTAGGAATGTTTAACCTCATTTACCGCCCCGCTCTATTAATATCAATGCTCATCAATGTAGCTCTCCGTATATTTTCTCAGCCAAGCTCTGACTAATGCCTTCAACCTGGGCAATTTCGTCAATACTAGCACTCTTTACACCCTCTAAGCCACCAAAGCGTGTTAACAAGGCCTTGCGGCGCTTAGCGCCGATACCTTCGATATCCTCTAAACTTGAATGCATACGTGCTTTGGCACGCTTAGCTCTATGCCCAGTAATCGCGAATCGATGCGCTTCATCACGGATTTGTTGTAGTAAATGTAAACCTTTATTGTCTTTTTCTAAATTAAGCATTTCGCCTGTATCAGAAAAAATCATCGTTTCTAAACCTGGCCTACGCTCTTCACCTTTAGCAATACCTACTAACAAAATATCAGATAAACCAACCTCCGACATGACTTCGACCGCAACACCTAACTGCCCTTTACCCCCATCAATAAAAATCAAATCCGGCCGAACCCCTTCGCCTGCCGCTACTTTTTTATAACGCCGCATCAACACATCTCGCATGGCCGCATAATCATCGCCAGGCGTAATACCCGTCACGTTATAGCGTCTATATTCACTATTTTGCATATCGCCTTTATCAAACACCACACAACTACCTACCGTTGCCTCACCCATGGTATGACTAATATCAAAACATTCAATGCGTTCTGTACTCTCTGGCAAATTAAGTGCCTCACGTAACGCCAGTAATTTAGCTGCTTGATTGGCTGAAGTTGCCGCGCGCTGACCTAACGCTAGCTCTGCATTGGTTTGCGCCATCTTTAGCCATACACGCTTATCGCCGATGGCATTAGTATTGATTTTTATTTTGCGTCCCGCCAGCTCACTCAACACCTCCTCTATGAGTGCTGTTTCAATCTTAACGCCCACTACAATCAAAGGAGGCGTATTTTGCGCCACATAATGCTGTGCCAAAAATGCCGCCATACTGGTTTCTAAACTTTCACCATCCGTATGCTTGGGCATATAACTTCTATCCCCTAGATGGCGACCACCTCGTATCATCACTAAATTAATACAATGCTGTCCTTGCAGTTCTGCACAGGCAATCACATCAGCATCAGACACATTAAAATCACTCACAAACTGCTTGGCTTGTACTTGACGCAGCGCCTGCATGCGATTTCTAAATACCACAGCCAGTTCGTATTCTTGATTGGCTGCGGCGCTATTCATTTGCTCACCTAAGGCATCAATCACCTCGTTGGTTTTTCCTTGCAAAAACATAGCCGCTTGATGCACATCGTTGTTGTAATCTTCATCCGTAATCAGCCCAACGCAAGGCGCCGTACAGCGCTCAATTTGATGCTGCAAGCAAGGGCGACTACGATTGGCGAATACTGTATTTTCGCAAGTACGTAACTTAAAGACTTTTTGTAACAACTGAATACTCTCACGTACTGCTAGCGAATTAGGAAAGGGCCCGAAGTATTGATTGCCCTTGCGCTGCGCGCCACGATGAAAAGCTAAACGCGAGTACTCATCTCCCGATAGCACAATATAGGGGTAGGATTTATCGTCACGGAATACCACGTTATAACGCGGCATCAATCCTTTAATGAGGTTGTTTTCCAGCAACAATGCTTCCGCTTCATTGTGGGTGACGGTAGTTTCAATTTTGGCAATATGACTCACCATCATGCGCGTACGCGGGCTGGCTAAATTCTTATTAAAATAAGAGGAAATGCGCTTTTTTAAGTCTTTGGCTTTACCGACATAAATCACTTCATCTGTGGCATTCATCATGCGATATACGCCAGGCAGATTGGGTAAAGTTTTTAAGATGGGTTTGGGGTCAAACATGGCGTTTATCGTCAACAAATCATGATGAATTTAGCTGGCTTTATCTTCTGCCATACGTAACAAGCGCATTTCTTCTGCTTTTTTAATATCATCAATCTCACGCAT